>CBDUDJ010000214.1:0-5117 GCA_965365885.1 uncultured Gammaproteobacteria bacterium | reverse complement strand
GCCGGTGCGATAACTGCCGCGCTGTTCCTTGAAAAATTCGTCGCGAATGTTCCCTGGGCACACTTCGACGTAATGGCATACAACACGCGCAATCGTCCAGGCCATCCCGAAGGCGGCGAAGCGCTGGGTGTGCGCGCAAGTTTCGAATTCCTGAAGCAAAAATACGGTGGCTGACATGTTCAACGACCTAGACCTCGCTAAATCCGATGAACAGCGGCCACTGGACGACGTTCTGGATGCGCTCGTCTTCAATGAAGAAGGGCTCATACCCGCCATTGCCCAGGATGCGACCTCCAACGACGTGCTGATGCTGGCCTGGATGAATCGCCAGTCCATCGAGCGAACGCTCACCGAAGGCTATGCCTGCTATTACTCCAGAAGCCGCCAGACTTACTGGCGCAAGGGGGAGACTTCCGGGCATCTCCAGACACTGCGTGAGCTGCGCTTTGATTGTGACGGCGATGCCGTGCTTGTGATCGTCGATCAGAAGGGAGCAGCCTGTCACACGAATCGCCCCAGCTGTTTTTATCTGCTGGCGGATGGCCAGCACGTTCGGGTGACCTCAAATCCGGGCTGACTTATACTCCGCCGCCATTTGGCACCTTCCAAGCCAATCCGGGGCAATGCTGCGCTGCAGATAATGCGGCAGTGAGTCGCAACCGACCAATGAAGACACGGATGAATATCAGCTTTCACAACACCCAATCCGGGCGCAAAGAGGCCTTCGAACCGTTGGATCCGCAGCGGGTTACCGTCTATGCATGCGGCCCTACGGTCTATAACTATGTACACATCGGCAACGGTCGTCCGGCTGTTGTGTTCGACGTCCTGTTTCGCCTGCTCAGCCTGCTTTATCCAGAGGTTGCCTACGTCCGCAATGTCACGGACATCGACGACAAAATCAATCGGGCTGCATTAGAAAACGGCGAACCAATTGAAGCGCTTGCCGATCGCTATACGGCTGCCTATCGCGACGACATTGATGCCCTCGGTGTGTTGCCACCTACGGTGGAGCCGCGCGCGACACACCACATCGCCGAGATCATCTCGATGATTGAAGCACTCATCGAGAAGAATCACGCCTACGCAGCCGAGGGGCACGTCCTGTTTGATGTGCGGTCCGATCCTGCTTACGGCAGTCTGTCTCACCGTTCACTGGAAGATATGCTCGACGGCGCGAGAGTCGAGATCGCACCTTACAAACGTGACCCAAAAGATTTCGTTTTGTGGAAGCCATCGAGCAGTGAACTACCGGGCTGGGACAGCCCCTGGGGACGCGGCAGACCTGGCTGGCACATCGAATGCTCAGCGATGATCGAAAAACACCTGGGTCCGGTAATCGACATCCATGGTGGCGGCTCCGATCTGACGTTCCCCCACCACGAGAACGAAGCGGCACAAAGTCGCTGCACCCACGGTGCTGATTTCGTCCGTTACTGGCTTCACAACGGTATGTTGACCATGGGCCAGGAGAAGATGTCAAAGTCCGTGGGCAACATTGTCACGATCAAGGAACTCCGCGAACGTTACAGTGGTGAAATTCTCCGCTACGCGTTGTTGTCAGGCCAATATCGCTCACAACTCGCCTGGTCGAATGATCTTCTCCTGCAGGCGCAATCCAGTCTGGATCGGCTCTACGGCGCTCTGCGAGAAGCTCCTGGCAGCGACACCGCGCTCGATTATCGCGATGCGCCGATGGCTGCGTATCCGAGCACCGTGGTCGATGTGCTATGCGATGATCTCAACACTCCGCAGGCGCTTGCGGCGCTGCACCAGATTGCCGGTGAGATCCATCGCACGGAGGATGCCCAGGAACGCAAGAAGTTGCGCGAGCAGATGCTGGCGGGTGGCTGGCTGCTCGGACTGCTTACCGAAAATGCCGAAGCCTACTTCAAAGGCAGTCCTGATCTTGACGCCGACGACATCGAACGGCTAATCGAGGCACGCAACCAGGCACGGCTGGACAAAGACTTTGTCGGGGCCGATGCGATTCGCGATGAACTGCTGGACCGTGGCATCGAACTCGAAGATACCCGTGAGGGCACCCGTTGGAAAATACTGGTCAGCAGGCCCGATCAACAGGACTGAATGACATTGGCAACGAGTATCGGTGTCATTGGCGCGGGCGTGGGTGGTTTGACGCTCGCGCTGATCTGCAGGCACCTGGGTATTGGGGATGTTCGCATCTACCCGGAAGCAGTTCCTGACGCTGCGGATGATCACTTGCTGGAGCTGGGTTCAAACGCGACTCGCGTCCTCCACGCGCTCGGCTTAAAAGACGGGCTGCAGGAAGGCGCAATCGAGCCGCAGTTTTCGTTCACACGAACCGGGCAAGGTGGAATTCTCCTCACTCAGCGCCCTCTTGGCGCATTTTCAGTGGCCCGCTACGGCGCTCCAACCTATCTCATAACGCGCAGCAAGTTGCTTTGGCTGTTGGAGACCGCGTGTCGCGCACGCGACATAGAATTCGCAGCCGATTCGTTCACTGAGATCACGCCAGAATCCGGCGAGTTGCATTTTGCAGACGGCAGCCGGGTCGTTCATGACGCGATCATCGGCTGTGATGGCACTCGGTCGAGGGTTCGCGATGTGCTGGGTAGCGCCGAATGGGGGATCGATCCGAGTGTCTGCGTGGTTTCCGCTCGCACCAACGTCGCCCCAGCCGACCATTCGATAAATACATGGTCAGGCCCGCACCGCTATTGTGTTCAGTATCCTGTCAGCAACGACCGAACCGATCTGCTCGTTGTGATCCGGTCGGACGCGGCAACTCTGACCTCAGCAGAAGACGCAATTCACGTGGGGCTGCGCAACTGGCACCCTCGGTTGCAGGAGTGTCTGGAAAACGTCACTGAGGCCCGCAATCACGCCGTGATAGACAGCGAACCATTGGAGCACTGGTACGCTGGTAAAGTTGCGCTCCTTGGTGATGCCTGTCATCCACTACCAATCTATTCAACACAGGGCGCTTGTGCGGCAATTGAAGACGCCTGGGTGCTGGGCACAATGATGGAGCGCTGGGAAGAAACCCCAGCCGAAGGATTTTCGGACTATCAGCGTTATCGGCGGCCAAGGGTGAAAAAACTCAGGCGTGAGGCCGTCATCTCTGCAGCGGACCTGTTAACAGCGAGGCAGAGCGATATCTGGCGCAGGAACATCAAGTGGGCTCTGACCAATCGCTTCCTGCCGGAAATGAGCATGGAAGCACTCGATTGGCTGTACGGTTACGATTGCATTAAGGGTTTCGACTGAGCAGACAACGGAGCGGAGTATGAGCATTGATACGAAATCGATAAGCAAATTCATCAATGAGCGCTGGGATGAGTCCATTGTCCCCACGCTTTGCGACTATGTTCGGATTCCTAATAAGTCACCTGCGTTCGATCCGGACTGGCAAGCCAACGGCCACATGCACAAAGCCGTGGCGCTCCTGGATGACTGGTGCGAGACGGCACAGGTTGCCGGTTTATCTCGCGAAGTCGTTTCGCTGCCTGGCCGCACGCCGATTCTATTCTGTGAAATCCCGGCAACCGCGGATTGCGACAACACGGTCCTCCTGTACGGCCACTACGACAAACAGCCGGAGTTCTCCGGCTGGGCGGAAGGGTTAGCGCCCTGGGAGCCGGTTTTACGCGACGGCAAACTCTATGGCCGCGGTGGCGCGGACGATGGGTACGCGCTTTTTGGCTCGTTGACCGCAATTGCCGCGCTGCAATCGCAAGGAGTACCACACGGTCGTTGCGTGGTGCTCATCGAAGGCTGCGAAGAGAGTGGCAGTTTCGATCTGCCTTTTTACGTCGACGCTCTCGCAGAACGGATCGGCCAACCGGATCTGGTGGTCTGCCTGGATGCGGAATGCGGCAATTATGATCAGCTATGGATCACCACTTCGCTGCGCGGCATGCTGCCAGGCACTCTCAACGTCGAGGTGCTCAGCGAAGGACAACATTCCGGCGCCGCAGGCGGTATCGTGCCGTCGAGCTTCCGTATTCTGCGGCAGCTCTTTGATCGGGTGGAAAATCCTGACAGCGGAGAGCTGCATTCGGCTCTATACGTGGATATCCCGGCATCTGCCCGGCAGCAGCTCCAGCATGTCGCCCAGGTACTGGGCAGCACGGTGGTGGACCGCTTCCCCTGGAGTGAACATATGCAGCCGGAGTTGGACGACACAGTCGAGCTGCTGCTTAACAACGCCTGGCGGCCGAGTCTTGCAACGGTAGGGCTCAGCGGAGCACCGGAAGTCGGAGATGCGGGCAATACCCTGCGCCCGAACACCAGCGCAAAGCTCGTGTTCCGCCTGCCGCCCACCCTGGATGCCACTGAGGCTGCCGAGACAATCAAGTCGGTGCTTGAAAACGACCCGCCACACCAGGCCAGCATCAACTTCGAACTCGAGCATCCACAAACCGGCTGGTGCGCACCAGAACTCGCACCCTGGCTTGAACAATCAATGGCCGATGCATCAGTTCAGTTTTTCGATAAGCCAGCCATGTACATGGGTATGGGTGGCACTATCCCCTTTATGAAAATGTTGGGAGATGCTTATCCCGCAGTGCAATTCATGGTGACTGGTGTGCTCGGACCGAAATCAAATGCTCACGGCCCTAATGAATTTCTCGAAATAGCGACAGGCAAGCGAATCACCTGTTGTGTTGCTCGTGTGCTGGCTGATCACGCGGTTTACGCAGGCAGATAGAGAAACTCGATTGTCAGAATCGATCGATCACTGCTTCAGCAAACGACTGTTGGCGCCGAAGCTTTTCTTCAGGAAGTTCATCTGGTCGCCAAGGATCCGGCCGCTGTTGGTCAACGCAAGGTATTCTGCAAAATTTGGCACATACGGTAGAGCCAGCAATTCCATATTGCTCTCTTCGAGCAGTCGATTGCCTTTGTGGTGGTTACATCTCTTGCACGCGGCTACCACATTATCCCAGCTGTCGTGCCCCGTGCGTGATGTGGGAACTACATGGTCCCGTGTCAGACTGCCGTCTGCGAAGGTGTTTCCACAGTAGAGACAGACGTTTAGATCGCGCCTGAAAAGGGCTTCATTGGTCAAAGGGGGAATGCCGCGAGCGGCTGGCAGGGGGATGGCAGCATCGCCGACCCCTACCGCTTGC
>CBDUDJ010000213.1:0-5118 GCA_965365885.1 uncultured Gammaproteobacteria bacterium | reverse complement strand
CAGGTATGCCTCAAACAGTGCAAGGTCGTGACTTTCAGGCGATACATCACGCGGGATAGCGCCCGCGGCGGATATGGAGACAGTGCCCGCGGCGAAGGTAAATATGAGGGTAAGGAAGCACAGTCTCGTGAGCTGTCTGATCATGACTTCCTTTCCTCTCTTGTATTGTTACCGAATCAGTAATTGCCGATTCAGACTCAATTCGATACTGCCTCTTTCGTGCATATTGCCGCTATGCTGGCGGGGTCGATCAGTATCGAGATGGCAGACGAGCAGCGGCAGTTGGAGTTTCGATCTTGTGAGACGAATATCAAGCAATCCCGGGGGAGGGAGATAATGATTCGACTATTGAAAAACGTAATGAAGATTTTCGCGGTTTGTTTTGCGTTTGCACTGGCAAGCAGCGCCATCGCTGAAGATCGCGTTGTAGTGATATGGAATTGCGAGTTAGCCGATGGCAAGACAACAGAAGACGTTCAGACGGCGAATGGCCGTTGGGTGAAGTTCAACAACAAAGAAGTCGCAGGGGGTGACATTCGAAGCTTTGTTGCCACGGCGATTGTTGGCGATGTTAGTGGGTTTACCTACCTCGATAGCTTTCCGAACATTGAGTCCTGGGCTGGCATGCAGAAGGCTATGGCATCTGCAGCGGGGCGTGCGTTAGAAGCGGAACTGAATCAGACGGCTACCTGCTCCCAGAGCTCGCTCTACAATGCCGTGGAGAGCGGCTAGCCATTCAGAGCGGGTAACTCACGCGGTCGATCTGCGAGCGCATGAACGAGTCGTATTATTACGAGTCGCCCAGATAACGTCGCGGATTCTCCCACACGACTTTTGCGGCAATGTCGCCGCCGATTGCGTCGAAAGTTTCGCGTGCCTCGTTGAACGCGCCCGGATAGGTCGAATCGAAATGGGGATAGTCCGAACCCCACAGGACACAATGTCCCAGATTCTTGTCGAGCATCCAGCTCAGCCCTTTGGCCTCGTCGGCCTCCATTGAAACGAAGCACTGGTCGCTGAATATCTCACTGGGCCGGCGTTTTAACCACGGGGTGTGGTGGCCCATGACCTCGAAATGTTCGTCCAGCCGATCGAGCCAGTAGGGAATCCAGCCGAGTCCACTCTCAAAGAAACCGACCCGGAGCCGTGGATGACGGTCGAGGACGCCGCCCGCAATCAGATCCATCACGACGGCCATCTGGCCGAACGGATGCGCGATCATGTGCTCATAGAAGACGTTGTCCGGGTAGCGCTGTGAGGCGAAGCTTGGCATCGCAGAGCCGAAACTGCCGTGGATGCCCACAGCCAGATCGTCTGCGACGGCGACCTCCCACAGCGGATCGCAGACCGGATCGTAAAGTGCCAGATCGTTGAAGCGCTCGGGTCGGCTTAGGAACCCTCTCAGGCCAAGCGCCTTCAGCCGCTTTGCTTCCTTGACGGCGAGCGCAACGTCCTGCAGTGGAATGATGCCCATCCCGAACAGTTGGGTCGGCTCGGTTTTACAGAAGTCGCTCATCCAGTTGTTGTAAGCACGACAGGTCTCTGCGGCGACCAGTGGATCTTTGACGTCACCCCACAAAAGGTGAATGGACGGGAAGAACAGCGCCTGGTCGATGCCTTCTTCGGCCATGACGGCAAGCCGTGCCGCTGGATCATGGCTGCCAGGCAGGATATCCGCCCAGGTCAGCTGGGTGTCTGGCGCCATGCCACCGGGAATGCAGGCAGCTGCTGGACCGGCGGTCGCGCCAGGGCGTCCGCGACCTTCCACCAGCAGGAAGCTGCAGTCGTCCGTCGTGCGCACCTGCAGGACCCGGTCGCGATATTCGGCCTGAGTGTATTCGGTCCAGACGAGTTCGGGTTCGCAGATATGGCCGTCGCCATCGAAGACTGGATGGTCGAGTTGAGCCGCCGTTGGCGCAGATTGTGTTGGAGTCATTTCGCATCCTCCCTCGGGTAGACACTAGCAGATTGCGCTACCTGTAGTGGCATCTCCTGCGCTTGGATATCACGCTTATTTGACCCAAAAAGTGACTAACGTTGTGGGATGGCCTCAGGGATGTTGTGATCGTACTTCAGGACGATGACCAAGAGTAAGATTAGAAACCAAGACTACGATGGATGAGTAGTTCTGACTCAGGGAGGCAACATGCTGATTCTGACGCGAAAGGTAGGTGAACGACTGATCATTGGCGATGACATCGCGGTGACGGTCCTCAGCGTGAAGGGTAATCAAGTGCGGGTTGGTGTGCAGGCACCCGCGTCGATCGCGGTCCACCGCGAAGAAATTTACAATCGAATTCAAAACGAACGCAATGGCCAGAAGGTCGCAAGCGCAAGAGGCGACTGACCGCTGCATCCGCGCCTCAGGCCGCATTATTTAACGTTTCCACCAGTGAGGGCTGGAAAGCCTCCCGACGGCGGGGTATGTTCTGAATTGCCTGCTTTTGGGGAGTAGTAGTCCTGGCCAAGAAGAAAACAGCAGAGCTGCGCTACGGAACGTTGCTGCGACTCGAGGACTTTATCGGTTTGCTGGTTGGGCGCTATGGTGCCCGCATGACAGTGGGTGAGCTGTGGACGATCGTAACCGGGCTGCGAATGCTCTGTGAGAAGGAGTGGGTGACGGTAGCGGAGATAGCCGAGGTCACCGGATTGCCAAAGCAGAACATTTCACGCTGGATGCAGAAGCGACTTGGCGACAGCATTAATCTACGCACCAATGATGAAGATCAACGCATGAAGGACATCGCCCTGGCGGATCCCATGCGCGGCCAGCAGTTCCTTGAACAACTGGCCGCCACAATCGAAGGTGACATCAGGAAGAGAAAATAGGTGATAACAGGGGAGGAACGATGAACGATCAAGCCAGAGAATTTAGCCTGCAGCAACGACTGAGACTGCTGCCCCTGGCGGCCGTTGCTGCGACCATGAGTATGCTCGTGAGTTGCGGCGAAAGCCCTGCGCCACCGCCAGCCGAGGTCACGGCGGACGCTGTAACCAGCCAGCCGCCTGCTGCCAGGGATATCCAGCCCGGACCGACTGTCGCAACCAGATCCGGCGAAGTTCGTGGCTTCATCGAAGACGGCATCATCGTGTTCAAAGGTGTGCGTTACGGCGCTGATACGGCACAGACGCGATTTGCAGCGCCGATGCCGCCTGCACCCTGGACAGGTGTCAGGGATGCGCAGGACTATGGTCCTTCGGCACCACAGGAACCCTATCCCCCGGGGACGGCGGGTGGTCTCTTTGAATCCTGGGTAGCGAATCCTGCGCCGCCGAACAGCGAAGACACACTTTTTCTGAACGTCTGGACACCTGCGCTGAGCGACAGCCGCAAGCGGCCGGTCATGGTGTGGTTCCACGGTGGTGGCTTCACCCGGGGTTCGGGTTCGAGCAACGCCTATGATGGGGTTCGCCTCGCGCGGCGCGGCGACGTCGTGGTCGTCACCGTCAATCACAGACTGAATCTGTTCGGTCACCTGTATCTTGCCAAGTACGGCCCGCAGTTCACGCATTCCGGCAACGCTGGAATTCTGGATCTTGTGCTCTCGCTGGAATGGGTGCGCGACAATATCGAGACATTCGGGGGTGATCCGGCGAATGTCACGATCTTCGGTGAATCCGGCGGCGGCTCGAAAGTGTCGGTCCTGATGGCGATGGATAATGCGAAAGGGCTGTTTCACCGGGCGGTGATCGAAAGCGGCGGTCGGCTTGAAAACACCGACCGGGAGACCGCGGCCGCAGGTACGCAACGGCTGGTCCAAGCGTTGGGACTGACGCAGGAGACCATTGGCGAGATTCTGACAATGCCGACATCTCGTATTCAACGTGCCGCCGCCGAGGTGATTGCCGCCGGCCATCGCGCCACCTGGAACGGGCCTGTCTATGATCGCGTCAATTTCCGGCGGCAGCCGTTTGCGCCGGATGCACCGCCGCAGGCGACTGACGTTCCGTTGTTGATCGGTACCACACGCACCGAAGCATCTCTGTTCATCGGTGCGCGTGACCCGGCGACCTTTGACCTCAGTTGGGAAATGCTGCCGGAGGCGCTTGCGCGCAGCCTGCCGGGTGCCGATGTCGACCGCGTGATCGCCCAATACCGGCGGCTCAATCCTGACTACAGCCCATCTGATCTCCTGTTTACGGCTGCCACGGATGCCGGATTTCTCCTGCGCAGCATACGAATCGCAGATCGCAAAGCAGATCAGGCTGGCGCCCCGGTGTACTTCTACATGCTGAACTGGGCGACACCGGTGCAGGGTGGTAAGTGGGGCTCGCCCCATGCGCTGGATATCGGCATGGTCTTCGACAATGTCGCAAAATCCGCGTCGATGTCGGGCATCGGCGAGGAACAGCAGGCGATTGCGGACATGATGTCAGAGAGTTGGCTCGCGTTTGCCCGCACGGGCGATCCAAACAATGCGGTAATCCCGCACTGGCCGGCCTACACCAGCAAGCAGCGTTCGATGATGCTGTTCGACATCGTGCCGGAGGTGAAGAACGACCCGCACGGCGAGCAACGCCGGGTGTTCGAAGGCGACTCGGCGTCGGATTGAAATTATTGAAGCCGGCCCTCAGATCTCTCCTGCGCGGGCAAAGCGGGAAATGTGCTCGGCTGCGCGGAACGCCAGCGCCTGAATTGTCTGAGTGGGCTGGCCGCGGCCGGAGGTGACCAGGCTGCTGCCGTCACACAGGAACAGATTCGCCACGTCG
Organism: uncultured Gammaproteobacteria bacterium; assembly: GCA_965365885.1. GTDB lineage: Bacteria > Pseudomonadota > Gammaproteobacteria > Pseudomonadales > Azotimanducaceae > SZUA-309. Next base: position 408 of record CBDUDJ010000213.1, on the reverse strand, counting down.
TGTGTGCGATGGTACTTGTCCACCACGGAACTCCCCGGGTCGTTGCCCATCCGACAGGTCCCAAGAAAATGCGCGCCGCCCGTCTGGGAGGCGACCGGCAGTTTCCACACTTTCTCAGCACCCGCTGCATCGAGTATTTCCGCTGCCCGATCCACCAGAAACCGGCTCGTCGCCAGGTCATGCGGATGATCGGCATAGGTCAGGGTGATGCCGGGAAGGCCGAATTCGTCTTTGATGTTGTGATCCAGTGACACAGCGTTCGTGGCAACGGCGAGCGATGTGCTGTGGGCGGATGACAACGTGAAGTTCGGATAATCACGCAGCGCGGCTTTGTACTGCGCGCCCCAGGTTGGCACATCGATTGGAATGCCGGAGCGGGCGTATTGGATCGGGCCGAACATGACACGG
>CBDUDJ010000212.1:0-5128 GCA_965365885.1 uncultured Gammaproteobacteria bacterium | reverse complement strand
CCCCCCCCGCTCGAATCGCTCGCCACCGCTTCAAGACTATCCCCCCGTCTATGCGGAACAGTTAGCGGTGACCCATGCCTCTACGGCCTCGTTGGCCTCGCCGTTCTCACCGGAAAAGGCTGTTTCAAAGAGCGCATCGATCTCCTTGGAAATCTCTGCCGCGCGCTCCGGCTGGCTGAGTCGAACCGCCCACGAGCCCACCATATCCCGCCTTTCGAACTCTATGGATTCTGTGAAGTACTCATACTGTAAGAGAAACAACGGTCGGCTCGATTCTTCCTCCATGAAAGTTCCGACCAATTCGAATTCCCAGCCCCTGGAACCGTCGGCTTTCGGCCAGATGTCGGCTTCGATGGGAATGATGTCACCGACTTTCCATCCATACTTCTCCGCCAGGCTTACTTCCGCAACAGCACCTGTGCGGGTCCTGATAAACGTCTCGAGTTGTTCCGGGGCGATGATGAGTTCTGAATACATTTCGAAATATTCGGCCGGTTGGATCACAAATTTTGCAAAGAAATTTTTCGGATCCTGATATACGCCACCGAACCAGTTTCGCTGGGTCACAAGATCCACACCTTCGACACCCAGAATGTCTTGTTTCTGACTCACCGGGAGTGGATCGACGATTGAATATTTCGGCGAGGTGTTCAACCGATCGACCCCGACCAGGCGCACGCTGCCGCCAAAAGAGTTGGCAACGCCCTGCAACAATACGAACAGCATAAAGGCAATCATGATCGACAACAGGGTCAGAACTGTGCGCGTTTTCTTTCGAAAAAGATTGGCCCACAGCAACGAAAGATAACTCACACGATCGCCTCCTCCACCAGCTTGCCTTTATCCATGTGGAGGGTTTTCTTTGCATGCCCGGCGGCTTTCGGGTCGTGCGTCACGACGATCACGGTTTTGTGGTGATCTCGATTCAGAGTCTCCAGCAATTCGAGAATTTCATCGGCTGTCTCCCGGTCGAGATCACCTGTTGGTTCGTCACACACAAGCAGCTTCGGATCCGCGACAATCGCCCGCGCGATCGCAACCCGCTGTTGTTGGCCACCTGAGAGTTCACCCGGCTTGTGCTTCGCACGATTTGTCAGCCCCACGATCTCCAACGCGGTTGCTGCATTTTTCTGCCGTTGCGCGCGTGACAGATTCGTCAGCAACAGTGGCAACTCGACATTGCGCTGTGCGTTCAACACGGGCAACAGGTTGTAAAACTGAAAAATGAAGCCGACGTGTTCGGAGCGCCATTTCGCAAGCGCGCGACCCGACAATTCATCCAGATCGGCGCCACCCACTCTGATCGAACCACTGGTCGGATGATCAAGACCACCAATGAGATTGAGCAACGTGGTTTTGCCGGAACCCGAGGGTCCCATCAGAGCGAGAAAATCGCCCTCCTCTATGTCGAGGTTGATTCCCGTTAACACCTCAACAGTTTCGCGGCCTTTTACAAACTGCTTCTCAACCTCCCTGCACTCAACAATCGCCATGCTTCTCCCTTAAAGTTACAGACCAGAAAGCTATAGAGCCTGATTCTCGACGGACACCCGATCACCACTACTCAGCTCATTGAGTCGTTCACCCGATAGATCTGCAACGACGCGTTCACCATTGCCTAATCCATCAACAATCCGCACGCGCTCACCCTGGCGCTCGGCAATGGTCACCGAACGCCGACTGGCCTGTTGCGCAGCCACGACAAACACAAATTTACCGGCGTCATCCTGGGCAACGGAATCGTAAGGCACGAGAACGCCAGTGGCTGCAGCGGCACCTTCTGCATTACTGCTTTTCTCGTCGAGGAACGCCACGCGCACGCCCATATCAGGTAAAACTCGCTCGTCGCGCTCGAGTAACGCAACCCTTACCCGCACGGTCGCCTTGCTGCGATCCGCGGTTGGAATAATCGCGATGACTTCAGCCGGAAAATGGTAATCGGGATAGGCGTTGAGCGTGACCTGCACCGGCTGTGTCGAATAAACGCGATTGATGTATGACTCGTTTACATCAACTTCCACCTCGAGCGAGTCCATGTCCACAATCGTGCAGATACCGGTGCGAGTGAATCCGCCTCCAGCAGATACAGGCGAGATCATCTCTCCGGGTTGCGCAGCCTTGGCGACGACGATCCCCGCAAACGGCGCTCGAATCTGCATATCCGCCAGCATTTCGCGTTGTACCGCCAGACTACTCTCAGCGACCTGAATGTCTTTACCGGCTTTAGACAGGCGCGCGATGAATGCCTGGACATCCAGCCCGTCACGATCGAGATCCGCCTTGCTCGCGAGATTGCGTTCGGCAAGACCCTGGGTACGGGCGAGATCGAGCTGAGCCTGTTTCAGCATTACATTGATCTCTTCGAGTCCGGCCTTGGCTGATTGAAGTTGCGACCGGGCAAGTTCGAGTTGCGCGCGGGGAATGCTGTCATCAAGAGTTGCCAGCAGTTGGCCTTCAGAGACGACGACGCCCTCCTCGATGAACACTTCGAGAACTTTGCCCGTCGTCTTGGAGCTGACGGTTGCCTGCCGCCTTGCCACCACGTAGCCCGTCGCGTCGAGCACGCTGCCGCCGACCTCGACACTCGAGACGGCCTGCGCCACCGCTGTATTGATGACAATACCTTCGTCAGCCAGCGGAAAATCAAAGAACCATCCGATAAATCCAACGCCGGAAACGACCGCAATCAGCACAAACCACTTGAGCGGCCGTAGCCCACCAGCAACCGGCTGCGCCGTACGGTCGATCTTGAGATCATTCAGCAATGCCTTACGATCGTTGGGTTCTGACACCGGCCGGGCATCCATCCTTTACCTGTCTGCCACCGAGTCTACCATCTCCGACGCACCACAAAATCACCGTTGCAGGAAGCATCGACGTGACCCAATGGCTTCCGGTATGTTTAGCCTGTTTGCTGAGGTCCAAAGTTGGTCAACCGAACCGCCAAAATACTGCAAAGCATCTGCGAGATCCCCGCTGCGGACTGGAACCGGTGTGCGAATCTCGCCAGTGTTGTGTATGACCCCTTTGTCACGCACGAATTCTTAAGCGCGCTGGAAGAAAGCGGCAGCGCCACTGGCAGAACCGGTTGGCAGCCGTTTCATCTCGTTATTGAAGAAGATGGCGAACAGCTCGGCGTGGTACCCATGTACGTGAAAAATCATTCTCAAGGGGAGTATGTCTTCGATTACTCATGGGCAGATGCCTGGCAACGCTCAGGCCAGGACTACTATCCAAAACTTCAGGTGAGTGTGCCTTTCACGCCAGCCACCGGCCGTCGAGTGCTCGTTGCCCAGCCCGACCCGGAAACGGAACAAACGATACTCAGTGCATGTGTCCAGGTGAGTCAGCAGATCGACGTGTCTTCCGTGCACATGACGTTCATGCCTGAATCGCAATGGCAGGCGGCAGGTAAACTGGGCTTTCTGCAGCGGATGGATCAGCAGTACCACTGGCACAACGCCGGCTATGCCACTTTCGATGACTTTCTCGCCGACCTCTCATCGAAAAAACGGAAGAACCTAAAACGTGAACGACGCGATGCCCTCACACACGGCCTCGAGATCGAGTGGCTGACCGGCTCGGATCTCACCGAATCACACTGGGATGCTTTCTACCGCTTCTATATGGATACAGGCGAACGGAAATGGGGCTCACCCTACCTGACGCGCGAATTCTTCAGCCTGATCAGCGAGCGCCTGGCCGATCAGACGCTGCTGATTATGTGCAAACGTGGCGGCACCTACATCGCGGGTGCACTCAACTTCATCGGTGGCGATACGCTGTTTGGGCGGAACTGGGGTTGCCTTGAACATCACCCTTTCCTGCATTTCGAGATCTGTTACTACCAGGCAATCGATTTCGCAATAGAACGCGGCCTGAAGAAGGTTGAAGCAGGTGCACAGGGCAGTCACAAGGTCGCTCGCGGCTACCTGCCCCAGGCAACCTACAGCGCGCATTGGATTTCGGATCCGGGACTACGCCGAGCGGTCGATCAGTTCCTCAACGAAGAACGCCGCTACGTGCAGCAGGACATAGACTACGTGGAACAAAATACCCCGTTCAAACAGTCGGTCGATCTCAAGGGGATCCGCGAACTCTCACTTGGCCAACCCGGATCGCAATCCGATCTCTGATACGACCTCACAGGAATTGCTCGGATCAGTCGGGTAGTCCCAGCACGCGTTTGGCGATGATGTTGAGCTGAACTTCTTTTGTCCCGCCCGCAATCGTCAACGATTTCTGATACAGCCACGCCCGGCTGATGGCAAGTTCGTCCTCCGAAAAACCTGCACCTGCAACGCCAACACCTTGACTCCCCATGGCCGCGAGCAGCAGTTCGTCCCCCTCCTGGACCTGCAGCGCGTTGGTCAGCTTGACCGCAGACGACGTGAATCCGGGGGCACGCGCTTGCAGCTCTTCAACTGCTCGTTGCTGCGTGAGCTGCTGTGCATAACCATTCATCTGGAAGTCAATGAGCCGCGCCCGCAGCGCCGTGTCGCTTATCCGGCCATTTTCTCTGGGCAGGTAACGCTGGATCTTTTCCGGCACGCGACTGACTACCGCCCGACCACCCTGGGATCCTGAAATGTTGATTCCCGCGTGAGTCGAGCGTTCGAATTGCAACAGGCGCTTACCGACCGTCCACCCATGATTGACCCCACCGATGATATCGTCTGCATTGGCAATCGCGTCTTCGAAAAGCGTCTCTGCAAACGGCGATGCTCCCGACAGCAGGCGGATGGGACGTACCTGAACGCCGGGTTGCGCCATGTCCACGAGGATCAGCGAAATACCTTCGTGTTTCGGCTTGTCACGATCTGTCCGCACCAGAACGAATATGTAGTCGCAATCCATCGCATCACTGGTCCAGGTCTTGCGGCCGTTCAACACATAATGATCGCCATCCAGCACCGCGCTCAGGGCGAGGCTGGCAAGATCTGAACCCGCTCCCGGTTCGGAATATCCCATGGCCCAGCCACCCTCCCCGCGCGCAATTCCCGGCAACCAGCGGGCTTTCTGCTCGTCGCTGCCAAGCTCCAGAATCGTCGGGCCGATATAGTTCACGCCGCGACCGGTAAGCGGCGTGCGGGCATTTAGCCGCTTCAACTCGTCAATGAGAATCGTG
>CBDUDJ010000211.1:0-5138 GCA_965365885.1 uncultured Gammaproteobacteria bacterium | reverse complement strand
CAAGCTGGTAGTGCCAGACACGTTCGCCTGTTGCCGCATTGAGACACACGAGCGAACTGGAAAATAGGTTGTCACCATGTCGATGTCCGCCGTAAATATCGCTCGTTGCGGCTTCGACTGGCAGATAGACAAGCCCGCGACTCGCATCTGCTGACATGGGAGCCCACACACCTGTGTTGCCCGTGTATTGCCAGGAGTTGTCCTGCCAGGTGTTATGACCGAACTCACCTGGTCGCGGAATGGTGTGGAAAATCCACTTCTGTTCCCCGGTACGTACGTCAAAGCCACGGACATGACCCGGCACATGCGCTTTTGACGGTGGCCGCATTCCTGGATCCATGGCCGCACCGATAACCGCAATGTCTCCCACGATAAGCGGCGGCGAACTCGAACCGATGCGCGCTTCGTCGATGTCGAGGACCACTCCAAGACCTGATTTCAGATCAACGATGCCTTCGTTGCCAAAAGATTGGATCAGACTGCCGTCTGCCGGGCGCAAGGCCACGAGTTGGTATGCCGGGGTTACCATGAACAACCGGCGATCCTCGCCGTCGGCCCAGTAGGCGACACCGCGGCCCGAGTTCAATCTTGGCGCCGATTCGGTCCGCGCGCCTTCATCCAACCGGTAGGTCCACAACGTCTCTCCGGTAGTGCCGTCGAGTGCAACAACAGCGCGACGATAGCCCGCGGTAGCGTAGACAACGCCATCGATCATGATCGGTGTGGTTCGATATTTCAGTTCAGGTCGTGACCCGAAGTTGCGTGAGTTCCAGCGCCAGACGATCTCGAGATTCTCAACGTTATCTGCGTCTATGAAATCGAGGTCGGAGTAGCGCGACGCGGCGAGGTCGTTGGCGTAGTGCGGCCAGTTGTCAGCTGAACCAGCGCAAGCTGCTCCGCTGGTCAGCCACAGCAATGTGCAGATCAACCACCGAGACTGGTTCAAAGCGCGCGGGCGATTTCAGGTAAACGCGACCTGAGCGCTTGAGCAAGACGCTCCACATGATCTGAGGTGTTTACGGTGGACAGACATCCCATCAAACCGGCCCCCATAAAGAAACCGTCATCGATGAGCTGTGAGCGCAGATCGACTGTGGCGGCAAGTTCGCCTGGACCAGACGCAGTGTCCTGCACTGTCACGAGCGGCCGGTCGTGTAGATGAATTCTGAAGAGAGATCCTTCACCTGTGACCTGGCCAGCGATTCCCAGATCGACAAAAACCTCAGTAAGCACCTGGCGCGTTCGCTCACCAAGTGCATTGAGGTTATCGAACGCTGCACGCGGCATATCGGTCATTGCTGCCAGGCCCGCAACCATCGTGATCGGATTCGCATTGAACGTGCCGCCATGCGGCAACGGTGCGACACCGTCGGAGTCTGCGTCAAAGACGGACATCACATCCGCCCTGCCGGCAATGGCGCCAACCGGGAAACCGCCACCCATGATCTTGCCCAGGGCAGTAATGTCCGGGCTGACCCCTAGAAGCCCCTGACTTCCTGCATAACCCAGCCGAAAACTCACAACCTCATCGAATACCAGCAAAATGCCGTGTTTCTGTGAAATGTCAGACAACGTGGCCAGGTAATCCTGGCGCACCAGATTGCTGCCCATGCGCATCGGTGAAGTATCGATCATGATGCACGACAGCTCAGCGGCGTGGCGTTCGAGTATTCTCTGGGCATGTTGCGGTTCGTTGAAGGGGATTACCACAACGTCATCGAGCGCGCCCTGTGGCGTGCCACGCGAATACGCTTTTGCCACCGGGTCATCAGCACCCCAATCGTCGGGTCCGCTCGACAGGCTCACTTCCGCGTAGTCATAGGAACCGTGATAGATACCATCACATTTGGCGATCTTCGCACGCCCGGTAAACGCCCTGGCCGCTTTGATCGCATTCATCACGGCCTCAGATCCCGAGTTCATGAAGCGGATACGCTCGAAGGCGTCGACCCGATCACACAGCAACTCAGCAAGCTGAATTTCTGATTCATGGCAGAACGAGAATGCTGAGCCATCGACGAGCTGCTTCTTCACTGCTTCCACGATTGGCGGATACGCGTGGCCGTGTATGAGTGACGTGTAGTTGTTGATGAAATCCACGATTCGATTGCCATCGACGTCGACAACTTCCGCCCCCACGGCTTCCTGCAGATAGAGTGTGTAGGGTTTTGTGCGAATCGTGCTGCGGCTGCCGCCACCGGCCAGTACCGAACCTGCTCGTTCGTTCAGCTGCGCTGAACGCGAATTTGAATCTGGAAACATCTTCCCCCCTGCTCGCAAAGACTGAGCTGCTCCAATACTACCTCAACCGCTACCGGGCAGCGTTTTCTTCAATCGGGCAATTCACCTTCAGTCATCGGCAACGACTCATCGCGCACCCACTCCGACATGGAACCATCATAGACAGCCACCTCTTCCTTGCCGACCAGCAGGCAGGCAAAGGCATCGATCGTGGCCGAGATTCCACCCCCGCAGTACGTGACCACCCGCTCAGCTTCGAGCAGTTTCTTCGCCCGCAGCGATTCGCTGATCGAATCTGCGCTGCGGAAGCGGTCGCCATCGAGCAGGTCATCGTAGAAGAGATTTATCGACCCGGTGATGTGGCCTTTGCGGCCGTAGCTCATGGCAGCACTACCGGAGTAAACCCCGGGGTTAAGCGCGTTAACCGTGCACACGCTTGGATCACCGATCGCTGCAAGTACTCCCGCCTGATCAACGAACTTAGAAGCTCGGGCACGCAGCGTGAAGTCACCCGGCTCATAAGTCTCATCCTGCTCGTTGAGCGGGCCATCGGCAGCTTGCCAACCGGCAAACCCACCGTTCAACACGCTGACCGAGGAATGCCCAGCGTAATGCAACAACCACCAGGCGCGTGTTGCCCACATCATGTGGCCGGTTGCATAGATCACTACCTGAGAGTCGTCGTTGATGCCCAGTTCACGCAGCGCAGACTGCAGATAATCCTCGGCAGGCAACGTGAAACCAAGCCCGGAACTCGTGTCGGAGAGCGTCGCGATCTGATCCATGAATGCAGCACCCGAAATGTGCCCCTGACGATAAGCCTCGAGGCCCGATTCGGCGCGATAGCCCTTCTCTGCGGGCTTCAGAATCACTGTCGCATCATAGATGCGCAGCGCGCTATCGCCGAGCCGTTCGGCAAGTTCGGCCGGTTCAATCAGCAACTGAGGGTTGGCGTAAGTCACATGGTGGGTCCTTAAACGATTGCAGCAACATCCTACATCAGGCTGCCAATTTCCCGCCAGGTTACAAGTTCGACGTCATGCTGGCGCAGCAGGGCGGCAAAACGTTCGCTGGTGAAGAAATCAAAATCTGCCTGGCGCCAGGCGGCACCGTAATCGGGGTGATCAATCGTGACGGCCTGCATTTCGGCGTCGTCATAAGCCAGATGAATGATGATCTCGGTAACGCCCGGCTGCAGATCCGCCAGGATACCGCTGTAGTAGCTGTCCCATTGCGATATTGGTACCGACTCATCGGCCATGAATAACCAGTCGATCGTGAGATCTTCTGGCGTCAGCAGGTTCGCCAGTTGCGGCGCTTCTCTCAGCATTCGCTCGCGCGGAACTAATACCGGCAGATTGTATTCACGTCCGAGCTCGAGATAAGCGGCGAAAAACTCGGGGCTGGCGAATACCGTTCCCATGTGGCTGTCGAGGTGTGTTGGTTGAATCCCAAAAGCGAGCGCCCGCTCGACTTGCGCCCGCAACTCCCTTGCTACGGCCGCCGCTGATGCATTGGCAACAACCTCGGGCACATCGGGGTAGAGATAGGAGTCTGCATCATGCAAACCGGCAGCGGCTGCGTCGGTGAGCACTCCGCTCCAGCGCAGATGCCGCCATTCACTCGTGAGTGTTAAATGCAGGCCCAGGTCGAGCTGTGGATTGGCGCGGAAGTAATCAGCAGCTTCGGGGAACCAGGGACAGGGCACCATGATGCTGCCGGAATTGACAAATCCCGTCCGCAGCGCGGCAAAAGTCGCACCGTTCACGGAGTGCGCTACGCCAATATCATCCGCGTGAACGATCAGGAGTTTTGCCTGCTTCGAATAACCGAGGCGTTCGGCTAATGTGAGATCGGCGGCGCAGGCACTGCCTGCCACCAGCGACAGCGATGCGATGAAGATCACAACGCGAATGGATTCGACGATCATTACCGATACTCCCATGCGACTTCACCAATGATAAGCTGGATAAACCCCCCATGCTCCGTAAAATGGCCAATCCGGGTAAGCGAAGACAACTGGAGTCAAGGGCAATGGCAAAACGAGTCGATTGGTACTACTACCGCGGGGGCTGAACCAGCTGTACCAGAGCATCCAGGTTTCTGGAAGCAAGTGATATCAAGGTACTGGACAAAACGCCCGCCAGTCAGAAGCTACAGGCAGCAGACGCGAAAGACCTGCTCGAGCGCGCCACAAAGCTCATCGTTGCCAAGCGTAAAAAGCTCAGCGAGTTCAAACTGCCTGCCGAGCTGTCCGAAGACAGCGTCCAGGCGATGCTCGGCCCAACTGGCAATCTGCGAGCTCCCACTTTGCGGGTCGGCAAAACACTGATCGTCGGCTACAACGAAGAAGTCTACGCAGGACTCTTCAACTGAAACAGCGTCAGGTTAACGTTCCGCCTGTCGCAGAAAAGCTGATACGTCATGTCTGATGTGCTCAACCGTAACATCGTCATCCTCTTCTTCACCCAGCTTATTTTCGTTTCGGGTACGGTGATGACCGTGACCGTCGGTGGCATTGTTGGCAATGAACTTGCGTCGGATCCGGCACTCGCAACACTGCCCCTGTCATTCATGGTGATCGGCACGGCGCTCACCACAATTCCCGCGACTATGATCATGCAACGAATCGGCCGCCGGTTGGGGTTCGCTCTGGCAGCGGTTGTTGCGTTCAGTGCTGCGCTTCTCGCCGCCTATGCTCTGGAAACCCGTAGCTTCGTGTTGTATTGCCTGGCCACCATGACGGTTGGGATGACGCTGGCATTCAGTCAGCAGTTCCGTTTCGCAGCAGCAGAGAGCGTGCCCCTGCAGCGCGTGAGCTATGCGATTTCGTTCATCCTGCTCGGTTCGATCGGCGGTGCATTCGTCGGCCCTGAACTCGCAGCGAGAAGCCAGGA
>CBDUDJ010000210.1:0-5146 GCA_965365885.1 uncultured Gammaproteobacteria bacterium | reverse complement strand
ATCGACATAGATAGGCTCGATGCCATCTGCGTTTTGGCGGTCTTCGCCAGGAGGAGGTTCGGGTACCACCAGGTTGACAGTCTCCTCACATAGAACCGGTTGGTGTTCACTGTTCAAACGGACAAACCGGTGAATTCATCGCCGTCGATGAGCAGATTGGAATCGCGGGTCAGCCAGTCGTCCATGCGGTCCTGCCATTGATCAGCCGCCCAGACTTCAATTTTGTTGCCCTGGCCGACGAGCACCAGTTTCTTTTTGAACTCGGCAAACTCACGCAACATCACCGGCAGCAGGAACCGTCCGTTCGAGTCCATCTCCATATCGGTAGCATGGCCGATCAACAGGCGCTGTAGCAGGCGGGCCTGTGCGCCGATATTCGGCAGCGCCTCGAGCTTGCGTTGGATGATTTCCCATTCGGGCAATGGATACAGGAGCAGGCACTTCTCGCGCATGTCGATCGTGACAACGACTTTGCCATCGCAGCCCAGGTTCAGGGACTCACGAAACCGCGTGGGCAGTGCCATGCGGCCTTTGCCATCCAGGGTAGCGCTGTTGATTCCGCGAAACACGATATTGGCGCTCAGCGACGGCACACGCAACGAACCTCCGATCCAACGGAGCAGAACCCGCGCTTTTCCCCACCCGCTTCGACCTAATTCCCACTTTTTACCACGAAATGACACTATAGACCTGAGCAAAGGCCTGTCAACCCAGAACACCGGATAACTTACGGAAAATTAAGGACTTTTCGTCCAATCAGCGGCAATACGAAGGATATTCCGTTAAATCACGTTGATTAGATCGTAGTTTCTCGAAACAACATTAACGGGTTCTTGTTCAGAAATTGCCTTCCGCGCAATTTCTTTAGTCGTCTTACTGGGTAAGACTCGCATTTTCCATCGGAAAATGAACGGGCCTCCAGGCCCATGCCAGTTCCTGTCCATTCTGGACAGGAACTGGCTGACAGATCGTGCAGGACTTAAAAATCGACTTCTTATAAAAAATCGATCCTGTTTTAGAAAAAACGAGCCAGCCGATAAGCCGGGTTCTGTCGCAATGGCTGTCGCCAGCACATGCGGGTAGTCATTCATCTAGGATGTTCGTCGCCAAACACCTCAAGCGGCCTACCCGAATCCGGTGCGGACCACACCTGCTGGATTCCTATTTGGCCTTGCTCCGAGTGGGGTTTACCCTGCCACCCGTGTTACCACGGGCGCGGTGCGCTCTTACCGCACCCTTTCACCCTTGCCGTGCGCGCATGCACGAGGCACGCGTGCCTTAGGCGGTTTGCTTTCTGCGGCACTTTCCGTAGGTTTGCACCCCCCAGGCATTACCTGGCACCCTGTCCTGTGGAGCCCGGACTTTCCTCTCGCCGTGTACGTTGCCGCACACAACCAGCGACTACCTGGCCGGCTCAGCAGCATTATAGGACACTAAATTAGTCGTTAGACAAATCATTCGTCCGGCTGTCAATCCTTGAGCGTCAACGCAAGCTCATAAAGCTCACTTTTCTTAGCCCCCAGCAGCGCTGCTCCCAATCTCGCAGCCTGGGCTGGACTGAGTTCCCCACACAGCACGCTCATCGTGTGATGCACGTCTGCCGGCGTCGCGTTGGCGGCCTGACCTTCGAGAACACAGACAAACTCGCCACGCCATTGATCATTCTCATCGAGCTGGTCGTGCAGCGCCTGCGCGTGATCGCACAGATAAGCCTCGTGGCGCTTGGTCATCTCCCGGCCGATGAACACCCGCCGATCACCGGCCAGATCCGCTATATCGGCAAGACACTCAGCCATACGATGCGGTGCTTCAAAGAAGACGGCGGGCGCACCAGCCGCCGCAGCCCGCGCCAACTGGTTGCGCCGCGCCGCGCTTTTTGCTGGCAGAAAGCCAAGAAAACGGAATCCCGACATGGGCAATGGACAAACGGACAATGCGCACATGAGCGCGCTGGCACCGGGTACCGGGAGGACGTCGAGACCTTCGGCACAACACTGTCGCACCAACTCGAAACCGGGGTCTGACAGCAAAGGTGTACCGGCATCGCTGACGAGCGCCACCATCTGCCCGGCTGCGAGTGCAGCCTTCACCCGCGCGCTGACCGCAGTTTCGTTGTGATCGTGCAGCGCGAGCATTTTCGGCGGCTGTACGCCGATGGCTGCTAACAGGGCTCGAGTGCGTCTGGTATCCTCTGCCGCAATGATCTCAACACCCGAGAGTACTTCTACCGCTCGACTCGAAATGTCCCCCAGGTTTCCAATGGGTGTCGCAACGACATAAAGAGTACCGGTCATATCAAAGCCATGTCTGTAGCCGTTTCCTTTTTCCGTGCCGCTGTGGTCTGGCTGATCATTGTCGCAAGCTGGGGCTGCCAAAGCATCCCGCAACCCACGACGAGTCCGTCACTTGCCATGACGCAATCCGAACAGGAAATTCTACTCCTGCTCAAGCGTGCGGCAGACGCTCCGGCGGACCGTGCAGCCAGCCTCTTCTATCAGGCGGCTGCAGCCTATGCGGATCTTGCCCGGGAAAGCGAGGCAATCGCGACTTTCGCACGCATTGAACCGGGTTGGTTGCCCCGTGGCGAACTCGCAAACTATCAACTGCTGAACGCACAGATCGCCCTGTTCAACAACGATCCGGACACCGCCGAGCGACTGCTCGATGGGCTAGACGATATCCTCGAGGCTTCGTCGGGCGCGGACCCGCTCGCGCCCATAGACGCGCGTCGCCGCGATTGGGTTCACGGTCAGCTGTGCGCAGCGCAAGGTGCCTACGTCTGCGCAGCCAATCGGCTCATCAGCGCAAACCCCGGACCGGCATTCCGCTACAACGACCTGATCTGGACGTACATTGGCCGCGCATCCGGCTACGCTGCGGACTACCAGGCGCGCGGCGGCGAAAATGGCAAATCGACCGGACACAGCATTGCTGAGGGCTGGTGGCAGCTGAAGGCACAACTGCTGCGCAGCCGCTCGGCACGCGAACAGCAACAAGTGCTCAGTACCTGGCGCAGAAACTGGCGCGACCATCCAGCCAATCAACGAATGCCGCTTGCTCTGCAGAGTATCGCGAGTGATTTCTGGCAACCGCGCCATGTTGGCCTCATGTTGCCGCTCAGTGGTGGCTTGGGCAGAGCCGGGCGTGCCGTGCGCGACGGTTTCATCACCGCCTACCTCGCCGCCAACGCAGCCGCGCAGCCCAACGCGGGCGCCGGTTTCCATGTCTCGTTTTACGACACGCAATCTCTGCCGCTGGCACAACTCTATGAGCGCGTTCTCAGCGACGGCGTAGATCTGCTGATCGGTCCATTGCAGAAAGAAACCGTCACCGACCTCAACAGCCTCAATCCCGAGATTCCAACCCTGGTCCTCAACTACCTCAACACCCAGGATGTCCCGGCAGCCAACCTGCTGCAACTCGGGCTTGCGATTGAGGATGAGGCACGCACCATCGGCCAGCAGATGCAGGCCGATGGAATCGAAAGCCTGCTCTTATTGCACACCTACGAAGAATGGTCGTTACGCGCGAAGAGGCAGTTGGAAAGTCAGTGGACGGGGCCTGTCACGGTACAGTCTTTCACCGACCTCAGGACGGTTACCGAATCTGTTGGTACTGCGATGAATGTCGCTGCGAGCCAGGCAAGAAAGCAGGAGTTGAACGCTGCTTTCAAATTTGATCTGGAATTCCTGCCACGCGCCAGACGCGATCTGGATGGGGTCGTTGCGTTGATAAACAACGTGGAGGCCAATGCGCTAGTGCCGGCGCTGCGTTTTCACTTTGCAAACAACCTGCCGGTCTACACAACTTCACAAGCGGTTCGCGGTGCACGACCGGCGCAATTGAGCGAACTGGCAAATTTCCGGGTCAGCGAGTTGCCCTGGTATCTGTTTGATGATCCGCTCTACCAGGCGATCGACGAGACCTTTGGCCTCGCCGCAAACCCATTCTCATCGTTGTATGCACTGGGAGCCGACGCGCTGCGGGTGAGCAACACGATCGCGCTGCTCGACCACAGCGACACTTCCCAGATGCTCGGCAGCACGGGCGTGTTGTCGCTCGCGGCCGATGGTAGATTCCATCGTGAACTAACCTGGGGCGTCGTTCGACGCTCAACCGTGCAGGCCCTGCCGTTCGTCAGCCACTGAAGTTGCGCACCTGAACAATCCACCGCGCCAGACCGGCAACTGGGCAGAGGAAGCTGCGGCAGAATTTTTGCTCGAACAGGGCCTCGAACTCATCAGCAGAAACTTCAGCAGAAAGTTTGGTGAACTCGATCTGATAATGTTCCACGGCGAGATACTCGTGTTCATCGAGGTCAGATTTCGCCGCAGTTCAGCCTACGGCGGCGGCTTGAGTTCGGTTGGTGTGGCCAAGCAACGCAAAATAATTGCTGCCGCCCAGGCATTCCTCCTAAGCAACCCGGGACTGCGCCATCGAGCCTGCAGATTTGACGTTGTATCCGTATCGCGTCCAAACTACCACCCCGTATTCACCTGGGTGAGCGACGCATTCAGCACCTATGCATAACCTCCGAAATGATCGATTTGCACGCCGCCGACTCGTAAGTTCAGTAGCCACAATGTTTTCTTCCGCAGCATTCCTGACACTGCTGGTGCTGGGCGGTTGCGCCACATTTTCTTCAGACCCGGGTATTCGCGAACAAGGCGTCATGCTCGACGACGGCGTCATCAGCAGCATGGTGAAGCGGAAAATCCGGGACTCGGATGACGGTTTTGCAACCGCTCACCTCGTCACCGTCAGCTACAACGGTGTCGTGTTGCTACTGGGTCAGGTGTCGAGCGAAGAGTTGAAAAACGCAGCCACCGACCAGGCAGAGAAAATCGGCAAGGTTCGCAAAGTTCACAACGAGCTCGAAATCGGTGGTCCGATTTCCTATATGGCGAGATCCAACGACAGCATGCTTACCGCGAAGCTCAAGTCGAAGCTGTTTGTCAAAGCAGATACATCGGCGCGCCGGGTGAAGGTGATTACCGAAAACGGCATCGTTTACCTGATGGGCATGCTGCCCCGCGCGGAGGCCGAACACGTGGTGGATGTTGCGCGCAGCGTTTACGGCGTGCAGAAAATCGTCAAGGTATTCGAATATACCGACGCCTGACAGCCTCGCTTACGCTCCTTGCGC
>CBDUDJ010000209.1:0-5161 GCA_965365885.1 uncultured Gammaproteobacteria bacterium | reverse complement strand
GAACGCCCACCATCGACCGAGCTACCTCACCGGACGAAATCCAATGATCAGTTCGTGATCAGGACCTGCCACTCGCCTGAAAATCTCATCGGTTTTCAGGACGTCGTCCACCTGTTCAGCTTCCACCATACCGCGTTTACGATTGGTTGCTGTCTGCTGACGAACGAGCTCGCTTTCGAACATCAGTGTACGCCCGGTTTCACGGGCGGCCCACCTGAGATACTCGTAAAACGTGGCATCGTCAAGATTGAATTGCGGTCTCGACAGCTGGGTCCAGGCCCAATGGCTGTCCAGTGTCGAAAGCTGCGATCTGGACGTGACTTCCATGCCGTCGATTTCGAGGATTTCTCCTGTGCCAGGTCGCGCAGATGCGCTGATGTTTTCACTACCAAGTGTCAGCGCAATCTGTCCTTCCCGGATCGCCACAACGACCCGTTCTCCCTGTGTCGATACCTCGAATTGCGTTCCTAACTCCGTGATCGACGCATATTGAGTAATAATTCTTACGGGATGTGCTTCATCGGCGGAGTCAACATACAACTTTCCGCTGTGCAACCAAATCTCCGAGCTTGCGTGTAACGTCGCACTCGTCTTCTGATCCATCCGAACCGTTGCACCTCCCTGCATCTCGATCAGAAGCCTGCCCTCTGCAGAGGTTTGAACGATCGAACCGCCAATAATGTTAGGCGAAACCGCATCGTCTGCATTGCGTACCGAATAGCCGCCACTAGCGAAAATAACTTCTGCAACGTATCTACCTTCGAGATCTTCTGGAAATGTTGTTAAGTAACCTGCGACGAGGGCAACTAATAAAGACGCTGCCAACGCTATGCGGACTGCCGGCCGGGATATGAGAGAAGGCGCGGCTAACGATTGCCAGGCACCCATGGTGGCGGCTCGTACCCGTGCTTCGACTGCGGCCGGTGGTTGTACCCTCGGTCCGGCCAGTTCCAGCAGACGACGAACATCGTTGTCCGCATCTTCTGTGGTGGTATCGTCACTCAATTCATTGCGCTGATCTGTCATCCGATCACTCCGAGTTCATCTCCGAGTTCATCTCCGAGTTCATGTTGTACCTCCCGAAATCCCTTCCGGAACGCCATTCGTGCCCGCGCGAGCATGGATTGAGCCGCAACGACTCCAGTCCCCAATCGACCGGCTATTTCGTCAACACTCAATCCCTCAAGATATTTCCATTCGAGCGCTTTGCTGTAGTTTTCCGGGAGATAATCGAGAGTCAGTTGCACGACCTTTTCCAATGTCATCCGATTCACGGCCGCATCGGGATCCTCGATGTCGAGACTTTCCAGCGCTGCACGCAAGTTCGGTTCATCATCGAGCCTTAACAACACCTCCTCCTTACGGCCAAACTTCTGGAAGTAGTTACTGATTTCATTGCGGCAGATCTGACACAACCAGGTGAACAACGCAGCTTCACCCCGATAACTGTGCAGATTGCGCAGAGCCTTGATCATCGCTTCCTGGACCACGTCCTCACAGGCTTGTGCGTCGTCAAGTCGTAACGCCACAAAGCGATACAGACGGCCGAAATAGGCATCGAAAAAGCGCTCGGCTGCTTGCCGATCCTTTTCGACCACGCTTCTGGCGAGCTTCAGATCCTCGGTATGCACGACGAAATTCGAACCTCCTTGCGCCGATTAGACACCCGATCGTGCACCGATCAATCGAGCACATTGGGATATTTTTGTAAATTCGGCTTTTTCGGTACTCGACCGACAGATTTCTCCCAATCGAGCGGTCCTACCCCGCAACACCGTGAACCGCGGTGACGAATTGCAGGGTACCGGCAGTTTCGCTATCCGGACATGCCCGGCAACAACGTCTAGAGCGAATGGGAGTTAACCTAATATGTTTAATAAAATCAGTAAGATACCATCATTCAGCCTGCTGGCCGCAGCATTGGTCACCCTACCCGCGGTAGCAGTCGCGGCGGAGGAATTTGACGAGTTCGATCCGATCATCGAAATAAACGCCACCGACGGCGACATCGGCTTTCATGTCCTGCTCGACGGTGAGGCCTGGAAGATAGCCAAGATATTTGACGGTGACGGCGACCGGATGTTCAAAGGCAGAGGTACTGATGACCTCGATGAGCAAGGCATCACCGAGATCTTCATGGAAAGTGCCGAACCGCCTTGCTGGTTCGAAGAAGACAACGACGACGTGGATTGGGACGAGGACGAAGTGGTGGATCTCGAGGAATTCATCGATCGTTTTGAGGAAGGTGACTACACGGCTCGCGGGCGCACCCTCGAAGATGAGCGGCTGCGCGCGGAAGCGGAGTTAACCCACAACATCCCGGCCGCACCCGAGGTTGAAGTCGAGGTGGTCGGTACTACTGTGACGATCCATTTTTCATCCGGCTCAGACCTGGGTCAATGCGACTATCCGGAGGATTTGATTCCCGATCCAGCCGCTGTGGAAGTCGTACGCTGGGAGGTTGTGCTGGAGCCCAACGAGGATGAATTACCTGGTGGCGAGTTACCCGAAGACCTGGCTTTCGCCGTTTTTACGATTCAGCTACCCGCGGATAGCGACGACTGGATGAGCCCAATGAGTGTTGTCGTGCCGCAGGAGTATGTGGATGCGTATCTCAACGAAGGCGTCAATCAGTTCAAGTACGAAGTCGGTGCCAAGGAAGAAAGCGGTAATCAGACGTTCACCGAAGAAGAATTCGAGATTGAAGAATAAATCGAGATTTAGTTTCCAAGGTGAATTCGGCCGACTTTTCAAACGGGGCGTCGTACGGCGCCCCACAACTCGACCAAGTCAGGAACCGGTGATGAACTGCAGCAGCTTCCTCTACCTCTCCCTCACGACACTATTTTTGAGCGCATGCGGCGGTCCGCCAGCCCAAGTTACGGACCAATTTGGGGACAGGCAGCAAGTTGCGGACAGGCAGCAGGAATTTGCGGACAGGCAGCAGCGCGATTCCAATTGGGGACAGGCAGCAACCAACGACACAACCAAATACAGGGACCAGCTTGAGGACAGGCAGCAACTTCAGTTAGTCGGGGACAGGCAGCGCAGTCAGGCAGAAGCGCTTGAACGCCTGCGTTTTGCGCTGGCGGATGTTGATCCGAAGGTGCGAGTTGCGGCAGTCGCGCGCGCGACCGAATTCACCGGCGAATCTATCGCAGATGTGCTCAATTACGCGTACATCGATCCGCACATGTCGGTGAGGTTGGAAGTCGTCGACGCGATCGGGGAAATCGGTGGCGATAGCGCGCTGTCGTTGCTCAGCATCGCGCTGACCGACGATCGCAATGAAGTTCGCGAAGCGGCAGTGGAAGCATGTTCCAGTATCGGTGGGGATGTTGCGGCGATGACTCTCAGCACCGCGCTCGTTGATGAAGACGCCGAAATACGCGAAGAAGCCCTGTATGCACTCCACCAGATCGGCGGTCCAGTCGCTCAGGGTCTAATACAGCAAGCGCTCAGCGACAACGATGAAGATCTTCGACAGCTGGCCAGTGCTCTACTGCAGCAGACGCCTACCGCAGAGCTTCAGTAGTTTCGCACGCTCCCACCCAGGCTCGGATACCGCGCTGGCGCAGCAAAAACACGGCCATCGCGCATATGCCGGGCACGTCGCCGCGTACAACATAAGAGCAACGCGGATCGAGACCTTCCAGCATGCCTCGCACGCTCGCAGCCGCCTCCCAGCCTGGCACGCGCAGTTCTCTTCTCTGCTCGTTGGGTAATCCCGGCGTAATGCCCAGCGCTCGCGCGCCGTTGTGCCGCTCCACTGGATGACCGGAGCAGGCACTTTCGGCTGAAGTATTCTCCGGAACATCAGCGTGCACCAGCAGCCTTTCCAGCCAGTTCTGAAAACAGTCGCGTTCGAGCTTCATCACACAACCGCGTTCGACCATCGTGACCGATGCATTGCGTGGGCCACCGCAAAGCAGTGCATCTTCACCAAAGAAGTCACCCGGACCAAGTTCGCGCAACAGCCGTTTGCCAAGGTGCACGCGCGCCCGACCGCTTGCCATGATAAAGCTGCAATCTGCCGGCGAGCCCTGCTCAATTATCAGCTCACCCGGCTCGCAGTCGCGCGGCTGCAGGTCACCCAGGATCCTCTGCCATATCGCGGGAGTGAGTTGCGACATCATATGTGAGCGCAGGAATCGGATTTGCCAGTCGTCAGGATCACTTTGCTGGTCCGCACCAGCAGCGCCATCTTCGAGCAGAAAAGCGATGGGCCTGGTGTCTACGCGCAGCCATTCACATCGGCTCATCGTCAACACCCCATTCACACCCGGGTAAACGGCGGCGCGGAACGTTTTTGCGTTCACCATCGCGTCAGGTGCAAAGGTTTTAACCCGCCCTCGTACCAGATAAAAAGCACCCTCGAGAACCTGGCCGGGTCTGATCAGCCAGCGATTTGCGGGGATCTGCATCTGCCGGGTATGCCGGGAAACTGTCATCAGCGCCGTCCAATCGAGATTGGCGAACGCTTCGAACTGGCGCAGGTTTTCTATCACTCACACAGCGTAGCCGTCGCCGCATATTGAAATTAAGACGTGCGGTCTGAAGAGGGGTTGAGAGATCTCTGTAACGCGTCTAAGAAGACAGCTCAGTTCTGCCGGTCAACGGCCCGATAACCAATATCCCCGCGGTAGTAGCAATTGCGCCAGTCTATCTGCGCCACACCCGCATAAGCCTTCGTCTGCGCCGCCGCAACCGTTTCGCCCAGCCCGACTACACACAGGACGCGCCCGCCATTCGTGACGATCTCGCCATCGACGACTGTCGTCCCGGCATGGAACGCCTTGACGTCGCGATCCGTCATCCCGGCAAGCCCTGATATCACATCGCCTTTGTCGTATCCCAGCGGATACCCACCGGCCGCCATCACCACGCCGAGCGCCACCCGCTCGTCCCACAGTAACTCTACTTCTGCCAGGGTGCCCGCCAGCGCCTGCTGACATAGCTCCACGAGATCCGAACGTAAACGCATCATCACCGGCTGCGCTTCCGGATCGCCGAATCTGCAATTGAACTCAATGACCTGCGGGCTACCATCCGCCATTATCATGAGCCCGGCATACAGAAACCCGACAAAGGGTGCACCATCTGCCGACATGCCCGCCACGGTGGGTTCGATAACTTCCCGCATGATCCGGTGATGCACATC
>CBDUDJ010000208.1:0-5169 GCA_965365885.1 uncultured Gammaproteobacteria bacterium | reverse complement strand
CCATCGTTCTGCTGACCGGCAACACCATGTCCCAGGCCCTGCGGGAACGAATTCCCGAACTCGCCGTTCTCAAAACCATTGGTTTTACCGATAGGGCTGTTTCGACGCTGGTCCTTGCAGAGGCCGTCGTGCTCTGCCTCGTCGGTGGCTTACTCGGAATCATAATGGCCTATGGCCTGCTACCAGTCATAAAGCCTGTTCTCGAAGGATTTGCCGGTAGGGTCAGCTTCGATGCCACTATCGTCACAACGGCTGTCGGATTGTCGGTTGTGATCGGGTTCGTGATCGGCATCATTCCGGCGACGTCTGCCAACCGGCTCACGATCGTTGACGCTTTGCGGAAGAACTAGATGCTGGGCCAGATTTATGAAATCACCGTTCTGAATATTCGCAACATCAGATCGCGAATCGGTTCTTCGTCGGTGATTATCGTAGGAATTGCGGGTGTGGTCTCGGTTTTGGTTGGCTTGTTGGCAATGGCGGCGGGATTTACGGCGACTCTGGCGAGCAGCAGTTTACCCAATCGCGCTATTGTCATGCGAGACGGTAGCAACGGCGAGCTGACAAGCCGCATGAATATTGAAGCGTTCAACATCATTTCGCGCATGCCGGGGATCGAACTTGCAAGCGAAGAACTGTATGTGATCGCCGACATCCCGAAGAAAGCATCAGGCATGCCTGCCAACATGATCATCAGAGGCATGCGACAAGCCGGGCTCGATATCCGTCCGGAGTTGAATATAGTTGCAGGTCGGGCGTTTGAGCCAGGGAAGGGTGAACTCATCGCCGGGGTCAAGGCAGTCGAAGAGTTCACGGGTCTGGAGATTGGCAGCGAAGTTGATTTTCGCGACAGCAGCTGGCGGGTTGTGGGTCATTTCGAGGCGAAAGGCGGGGCTTACGAGTCAGAAGTCTGGGCAGACCTGGCGGTTGTGCAGGCAAGCTTTCGACAGCCGGGCCAAATCTCCACTGCACGCGTGTTGCTCGAAGAGCCTGCGCTGGCTGAAGCAATCCACGAGATGATATTGGCCGATCCACGACTTGAGCTGAGCTTGCAGACAGAATCACAGTTTTACGCAAGCCAGGGTGTACAACGCGCAGCGTTGATCAACACCTTTGGTTATGGCGTCGCTTTTCTCATGGCGATCGGTGCGGTGTTCGCTGCACTGAATACGATGTACACCGCGGTGAGCACGCGAACCAGGGAGATCGCTATTTTACGCGCGCTGGGTTTCGGCGGGGTGCCGTTGGTATTTTCTGTGATGATCGAAGCGCTGTTTCTCGCGACCGCTGGTGGAATCATTGGCGGGACGATCGTTTACTTCCTGTTCGACGGTTATACAGCGTCAACCCTGAATAACACATCGTTCTCTCAAATTGCTTTCGATTTTGCAGTAACGCCTGAACTTTTGCGGCTTGGCATCAGTTGGGCTCTCGTATTGGGTATCATAGGCGGTCTCTTTCCTGCAGTGAGGGCGGCACGACTACCGATCACAACTGCCTTGCGAGGCGAATGACTCCGGACGATTGAGATGGCTTACAAACTGCTTGGCAAGAACTTCGTTCCGCCCGATATCCAGGCAAAAGTCACCGGTCAGGCTAAATATGCCGCCGACTTTCAAGTCGACGGCATGGTCTACGCGAAGCTGCTGCTGAGTCCGATTCCGCATGGTCGGGTCCGCACTCTTGATGCTACTGCAGCGCTCGCGATGGACGGCGTCCTGGGGATGATCACAGCCGCTGACGTTCCGCGCGACACAAATGCGCTGGCCGAACCTATCCTGACGAACGAACCTCTGCACGTAGGTGCCCCCATAGCGGCGATTGCAGCAGAAACCGAGGCACTGGCAAGTGCTGCGATTGAGCGAGTCGAGCTCGACCTGGAACCGTTGGACTTTCAAATCGATCCCTTGGCGGCGCTGCATCCGCAGGCTCCTTCGGCGCGACTGGATGGCAACACTGTCAGAGGCGGCTTCTTCGACGCAGAGTCAGTGCAGGTCAAGTGGCCACTGGATGCATTCGATGGGCTTGTTGATGGACAGCTGCCGACTGGACCCGTCACGCGCGAATGGTCCTATGGGGACATTGTTGCGGGCTTCGAGTCGGCGGCTGTGACCATCGAGGAGAATTTTGTCGTCGGTTCCAATTCGCATCACAGCATGGAACCCCGTAGTGCGCTGGCGTATTGGCAGAACGGCAAGTGTTTCGTTTATGGCTCAACGCAGAGCCAGAGCTGGATCATGAACGGTCTCGCCGCATTGATTGGTATTCCTGTTGCCGATCTGGTGTACATCGCGGAATTCTGTGGCGGTGGGTTTGGCTCAAAGGGCAGTGCTTATCCGGTGATGTCCATTCCTGCCCATCTGTCGCGTAAGGTGGGTCGGCCGGTGATGCTCAATATTTCCCGGGAGGAAGAGTACTACCTGGGTCGTGCCCGATCAGGATTTCAAGGGAGTATCAAACTCGGATTCGCGAAGACTGGCCGCATTACCGCGGCGGATGTGTTTCTGATAAAAGACAGCGGACCCCATGCCGGATTCCCTGACATCGAAGGCGCTGGCCTCGCTGTTTCGCTCGTGTATCAGCCTCAGAACATGCGTCTGCGCGGCATTTCACCCAATACCAACACTGCGCCGCGTTCGGCACAGCGCGGCCCCGGCCAGAACCAGATGGCGGTGACGATAGAGCCGCTACTGGATCAGGCTGCACGCAAGCTCGGGCTCGATCCGCTCGCCATCCGGCTGATCAATGCCGCGGACGAGCATGCCAGAGTCGGTGAGCGGCGAGAGCCAGTGACGAGTGCCTATCAGCGGGAAGCCCTCATGCGGGGAGCAGAGCAATTCGATTTCGCCAACCGGGCGAAAAGCAACGGGGCTCGTAATGGATCTAAAGTACGTGCGGTGGCAATGGGACAGGCGTTTCACCCTGCTGGATTCAATGGCTTTGACGGTCTTGTGCGCATCACACCCGACGGCCTTCTGCATATCCATAGCGGTGTTGGCAATCTCGGGACCTATTCCTACGCAGCAACATCCAGAGTCGCCGCTGAAGTCCTGAAATGTGACTGGGACCGGTGTGTCATAGAACGTGGTGACTCTCGCAAAGGTCTTCCTTTCAACATCGGTCAATTTGCGAGCAACACTTCATTCACGATGTCGCGGACCAACTATGTTGCGGCGATGGATGCGTTAGAGAAGTTGCGGACAATCGCCGCCGGAGATTTCGGTGGGCTGCCAGCAGATTATGAGGTGGATGGTTTACGGGTATTTCGTTCAGACGATCCAGGCGTGGGGATGTCTTACGGGCGGGCGGCCGAGCGCGCGATTCAACTCGGCGGCAATTTCAGCGATGGCGATACTGCGCAGGACATCAATCCAATTACCCGGGATGCACTACGCTCGATCGCCGGCACGGGATTGATCGGGGTCAGCAGAGACAACCTACCTAAGGATGGACTGGTACCCACGTTTGCTGTGGGATTCGTCGATATTGAACTCGATCTCGAGACCGGCAAATTCGAGTTGCTGGATTATCTGGGAGTGACCGACTGTGGCACAGTCCTGCACCCGCAGAGCCTCGCCAACCAGATCAAGGGTGGGGCTGTCATGGGAATTGGCATGGCGACGTTGGAACACATGGTGTATGACCCGCAAAACGGGCTTCCGGCGAATGTTGGATTGCATGAAGCAAAGCCTCCCACCTATCTCGATGTTCCATCGGTGATGCGGGCTGATGCGGTAAATCTACCGGATCCGCAGAATCCGGTGGGGGTCAAAGGTGTGGGTGAACCACTGCTTGGCTGCGCGGGGGCCGCTTTGTTGTGCGCGATCTCAGAGGCGCTCGACGGCCACCTGTTCAATCGCACGCCCGTGCATCCGGACATGATTCTCAATGCAGCGCTTGGGCGGCGGCAGTCGCATGGCCCCCTCGCCGTGCACACTCAGTAGACGCGCAGTTACGTCAGTCGAAGTAGCTCGGTTCAGATTACAGCAGCTTGAGTCAGCCAGGCGCTGATCAGCTCGTACAGCTGCTCTACGTCGCCGTAGAAGTGGTCGCTGCCAGGAACCTCAACCACCTCGGCAACATCAGCGTACTTGTCGCTGAGAGCATCAAACCGACCCGTGACGTCGGCTGTCTGCTGAATGAACAGCGCGGGGGTTGCAGCAGCGAATTCTCGCAGCAACCGCAGATAGTCGGCGGAATAGTGATTAAACGGTATGCCGATGAACACTGCGCGGCCCGGACGGAACCCGGATTGCTGGAAAGCAGTCAATGCGATTAGCGTCCCAAGCGATTTGGCGATCACGAGATCACACTGTGAATCGGCAATTCGGGAGGCTTCATGTGCGACATCGGGTGCGCCGGGCTCGTCCCAGTGACGGTAATGCAGCTGATCCACGGTATCCTCACCGGTTGTAACCCGACCAACGATCTCCGCCAGCCAGGGTTCAGTCGCCTGGTTCTGCCCGGGAAGCGCGATGAGTTTCATGGGTTGTGCCCTCGACTCATGCGTACAACGTCGAAGGTGACCATTGTGCGTCGAATGCCTGTGTGTTGTCCCAGATTCGTCGATCGGTCCGATCGTGAATTGAATACTCTGCGACCTTCTGAACCTTTTGCTCGCCCGCGTTCAGATCAAGCTCGTATGCCGCGATCCAGCCTTCGTCGAAATCGATGATCGACACACCAGGAAAATCACCGCGCAGCGTGCCTGCATTGATTAGCAACAGGTCAGTGAAATCGATAAGGACGCGATAATGCAGATGACCGTTCACAAGGTAGTTGAACTCTCCGCTGTCGATAATCTTATCGAGTTCTGCACTGCGTTCGGCCTGGGTTTTCACAGTTCCCGGCCAGACTTTTCCAAGATCGTTGTTGCCAACGCCGTGGCATAGCAGTAGGGAGCCAGAGACGGTCTGAAGCTCTCGGGTTTTTGGCAGGTCCATCAGATATTCCTGAGTTGCGGGCTGCAGATCGTCAAGTTGGTGCGCATCGACAAGATGTCGCACACGATCCTGCAGCAGCCAGCGATCGTGATTCCCGGCAACGGTCGCTACACCGCTCTGTTCGAGTAACTCACAACTTCGATCCACGCAGCTTCTGCCGTCGGCGACATCGCCGGTGCAGACGCTGCCATCGAGTTGCTGTCCTGCGAGCCAGTCGAGAACCGTG
>CBDUDJ010000207.1:0-5207 GCA_965365885.1 uncultured Gammaproteobacteria bacterium | reverse complement strand
GGCGTGACAGCGAGACTGCAGCTCGTACGAGACCTGGCCCTGCCCTGGAACAAACCCATCGAGTACTTCAACACCATGCCTTGCACGAAAACGGGTGATTTCAAGCTCTGTGATGAGGCCGAGCCACAGTTGCAGGCAACGCTGCAGCGCGCACTCCTTACAGCAGCCATCAGCCGTGGGCTCAATGGCGTCATATCCGTCGCTCAGGGGACGGAAATCGCCATCCAACCGGTGGGTATCGGCATCACAATCGCCGCCGGAGAAATTCTCGATCCACTCAACGACCTCATCGAAAGATTTTCCTGGCTGGCGCTCGCTGCGTCAGCGTCGCTCGCCACGCAGTTGCTGCTCAGTGAGGTGTTCGCCAACAGCTTCATCAATGCCACCCTGACAGCCGCCGGTGCCATCTATCTGCTGACGATCTGGCTGCCGGGAAATCTGCCTGGCCGGCTGTGGCTGCTGCGGGCCACAGCATTGCTCATCTTTGCCCGATTTCTGTTTACCGTCGTGATACTCGTGGTGGCGCAGGTAGATCAGTGGCTCCTCGTCGAGCGTCAGCAGCAGGCGATGAGCGAACTCACACAAGCGACTCAGGAGATCAATGAACTGCATTCCTCGCAGAGCGACAGCCCCACGCAGGCAACACAATCATCCATACTCGAGCGTTTTGAGGCTGTCATCGACAACAGCCGCCAGGCTCTGGATATCGAATCGCAACTCACAGCGCTGCAGCGCGAGGTAGAATCCTCGGTCTCCGAGCTGATCAATCTGATGGCGGTTTTCCTGGTTCAGACGCTGCTGCTGCCAATCGGCTCGCTGCTGCTGGCATTCTGGTCGTTCCGCTCGTTCCTGCGCTGGCTCGCTCGCGATGAAAGCGTGCTGAATCAACTGCGCTGACCGCGTTCGGCTGGTATCATCTCGCGCCATTTTTTTAAATCGAGCCTGCCCAGGTGGCCAGAATATTCATCGACGGACAAGCCGGCACGACCGGACTTGAGCTCAGCGGCCGATTGCGCGCGCGCGCTGACGTCGAGCTACTTGAGATTGCCGCCAGCGCCCGCAAAGACAACGAGGCGCGTGCGCAACTCATGGCAGCTGCCGATGTCGTCATTCTCTGCCTGCCTGACGCCGCAGCCCGGGAAGCAGTGGCCATCGCCGGTGCTGACTGCCGCATTCTCGATGCGAGTACGGCTCACCGAACTGAGCCGGGCTGGACGTACGGATTGCCCGAGCTGCAGCCCCGACAGCGTGACGAAATCGCCCACGCAGCCAGAGTATCGAACCCGGGGTGCTATCCACAGGGCTTCATTCTCCTCGTCAGACCTCTTATTGACGAAGGTCTCTTAAGCCCCCAGCTACCGTTGAGCGTCTTCGGCATTTCAGGCTACTCCGGTGGTGGTAAGGCGCTGATCGAAAAGTATGCCGGTCTTTCATCGCAGCAAGCCGAAGCCAGCAATACGAGGCCCTACGCACTCGGCCTGCAACACAAACACGTCCCCGAAATGCAGCACTATTCCGGGACTGCAGCTGCGCCTTTATTCAGTCCGGTCGTCGGCAACTACTATCGAGGGATGTTGATCGAAGTTCCACTTTTCTTCTCGCAACTGCGCGAGCACACCGATCTTGCATCGTTGCATAAAGTTCTGAGCGAACGTTATGCGCAGGAAGAATTCGTCGACGTACTGCCGCTGAACTGCAACGCAATGCTCGATGAAGGATTCCTGTCAGCAACCCAGTGCAACAATTCCAATCGACTGCAGCTGATGCTGTTCGGTCACGAAGAGCACGTGCTTCTGGCTGCCCGCTACGACAACCTGGGTAAAGGTGCTGCCGGAAGTGCCGTACAGAATCTCAATATCATGCTGGGAGTCGAAGAAAATCTCGGCTTGCAGCCATGAGTAAGATCTCGGAGTTGAACCTCGCAGCGCTGGCAGACATGCAGCAATCACTTGCTCGTGAGTTGGATCTGCAGAAGGCAAACAAGCTGTCTCTGGACCTGACACGGGGCAAGCCTGCAGCAGACCAGCTCGATTTGAGCGCTTGTCTGGAAAGCACGATCAATGGCAACTACTTCGCCGCTGATGGCTCCGACACCCGTAACTACGGTCAGCTACGCGGCCTCGCAGAAGCGCGGGAGCTCGGCGCGGAGATTCTGGAAGTAGCCGCGGCAGAAGTCATCTGTTGGGGCAATTCGAGTCTCAACCTGATGTATCTCACGGCGGAGCTCGCCAGAAACTCGGGTCTGTGGGGCGACGATCGAGCCTGGTGTAACAGCCGAGCAGCAAAAGTTTTAACTCCGGTACCCGGTTACGACCGGCATTTCACACTGAGCGAAAATCTCGACCTGGAGATGGTCACCGTCCCCATGACGCAGGACGGTCCCGATATGGCCGTCGTCGAACGACTTGTCAGCAAAGATCCCAGCATCAAAGGCATCTGGTGTGTCCCAAAACATTCCAACCCGACTGGCTGTACGTACAGCAAGGCTGTTGTGGCTGCCATGGCAATTCTACCGAAGACTGCTGCCGCAGACGATTTTGTCGTTTTCTGGGACAACGCCTATGCAGTGCACGACCTTGGGTGTTCGCCGCAAAAGCTGACACCGATCATGCCTCTGGCCCGGCAAGCAGGCACCGCCGATCACATTGTGCTCTTCGCATCGACCTCCAAGATCACCTACGCAAGCGGTGGTCTTGGCTTCCTGGCCGCGAGCGAACGGGTCCTTAGCAACATCGAAAAGCGTTTGAGCGTGGCAAGCATCGGACCTGACAAAATCAATCAACTGCGTCACGCGAGATTCCTCTGCGGCCGGATTGCCGACCACATGGCGCGACATGCGCAACTGCTCAAGCCAAAATTTCAACTCGTGCAGGAAACACTCACCGAATCTCTTGCCGATCTCGACATCGCCCGGTGGACCCAACCCGAAGGGGGCTATTTCGTATCCCTCGATACTCGCCCCGGGCTCGCACGGGAGGTGGGCCGTTTGGCAGCTGACGTCGGTTTGGCACTCACGCCGGCCGGTGCAACATTTCCCCACGGCGCAGATCCGCAAGACAGTAATTTACGCATCGCGCCAACCTGCGCATCACTTACCGAACTGAAAACTGCAATGGAGATATTTATCGTGTGTCTGAAACTAGCCAGCGTGAATGATGAAATCGAACGGCGGGCAACACTTTGAGTAACTGGCAACCGTCCGATTTTGCAGTACCGGTCGACCCCGACAAAAGCCGGTTTCACGATTTCTCGCTACCCGATCCGCTTCTGCACTCGATCGCCGACCTGGAATTTGCCTACTGCACGCCGATTCAGAGCGCCGTTCTACCCGTGAGCCTTGCAGATTACGACGTGACAGGTCAGGCGCAGACCGGTACCGGCAAGACCGCAGCATTTCTCGTCACTATTCTGACTCGTATCTGGGAAGAACCCGATACGCGCCCGCGGGCAAGTGGTACGCCACGCGCATTAATCCTCGCACCAACCCGCGAGCTTGCACTGCAGATAGAAAGTGATGCGAACGATCTCGCAAAATACGTGGACACAGGCGTTCAGTGCGTGGTCGGTGGCATGGATTTCCAGAAGCAGCTCGATCGAATACAACGCGAGACGTTACACCTGCTGGTCGCCACCCCCGGGCGGTTGCTCGACTTCATGAACCGGCGGAAAATAAATCTGCGGGAAGTCGAGATCCTTGTGATCGATGAAGCCGACCGGATGCTCGATATGGGCTTCATTCCGGATGTGCGCCGCATTGTCTATCAGACACCGCACAAGCGCTCTCGGCAGACCCTGTTTTTCAGTGCGACGTTCAACGACTCGGTGATGCGGCTGGCGAAGTCCTGGACCCTGGAACCTGAACACGTCGTGATCGCGCCGGAGACAATCGCTGTTGATACGGTCGAACAGCGCTTCTGGCTGGTGAGTGCAGACCGTAAGTCACGGTTGCTCGCGGACTTCCTGGAGAAGGAAAAGCCACCACGTGTGCTCATATTCACGAACCGGCGTGATCAGACTCATCAATTGCAGAAGTTTCTCAACGCTCAGAACATCCGTTGTGAAGCCCTGGCCGGAGACGTGCCGCAGCGCAAGCGACTGTCTACGCTCACCCGCTTTCGCGAGGGCGATGTGCCCTACGTGGTGGCGACCGATGTTGCCGGCAGGGGAATTCACGTCGAGGGCATCAGCCACGTCGTAAACTTCGACCTGCCCGAAGATCCCGAAGACTACGTGCATCGCATCGGTAGAACCGGTCGCGCAGGCGCCGAAGGTATAAGCATCAGTTTCGTCTCCGAGGACGACGCCTTCAATCTGCCTAGTATCGAAGAGTTCATCGGTAATAAAGTCGTCTGCACGCAACCAATCTTTTGACCCGAACCGAGCCGAATGTGAGTACTGGAGCGCCGGTGTAGCATGATCATAGAAACCGCCCTCATTCAATTGTGTGCAACCCCCGATGTCGCTGCGAACATGGCAGCGACAGCGCGCCTTGTAGCAAGTGCTGCAGACCAGGGAGCGCAGATGGTTTTCCTGCCAGAAGCATTCACCTTCATCGGTCCTGACCGGGAAAAACGTCTGATCCTGGAATCGCTACCTGCGGCGACTGGAGCGCAACCTGACCAGGCGGCCTGCGGCGGGCCGTTACTCGAGCAGTGTCGCGAACTCGCCCGCACTCACGCTGTACATCTGATACTGGGCGGATTTCACGAAGCAAGCGACGACCCGGAACGTAGTTACAACACCTGCATCCACCTCGGCAGCGACGGCGCGATTCTGGCACGCTATCGTAAAATGCATCTGTTTGACGTTGAACTGGCCGATGGCACTACGTTACGGGAATCCAAACGCACACTCGCAGGCACCGAGGCTGTTGTCACGCAGACACCCCTGGGCACGCTCGGTCTGACAATCTGCTATGACCTGCGCTTTCCCTACCTTTACCAGAAACTCGTAGACATGGGTGCCACGGCTGTGACCGTGCCCTCTGCGTTCACCGCAACGACTGGTGCTGCGCATTGGCATACATTGCTGCGCGCCAGGGCGATCGAATCCCAGTGCTACGTGTTTGCCCCCGCACAATACGGCCATCACCACGGCAGGCGACATTCATATGGCCACTCCCTGGTTGCAGACCCCTGGGGCGAGATCATCGCCGAAGCCGGAGACGAGGAAGCCGTGTTACTTGCGCAGATCGATACGGACCGGGT
>CBDUDJ010000206.1:0-5215 GCA_965365885.1 uncultured Gammaproteobacteria bacterium | reverse complement strand
GTCAGCGTTGCCGTGATGCAGACAGCGAGCGAATCCCAGGGTGGTTCTTCGTCTGTTGGCAGCAAGATGGCGCGATTCCCGTCATAGACGAGTTCCGGAAACAGCGTCCTGAACGTATCGACCAGCGTGGTCCGGCAATTGAAATACAAACCGTACGCGGTCTGGAAAATCAGACTGCGTATCCCAAGCAGTCTCGACCGGACGCCCTCGGGATACGAACCGAACACTGCCGCTACTGCAGCGTCCATATCTGGAGTCTCGGTGCGTTTCAGTTCGGTCATCGCATCGCTCCGCCGTGTGTGGGCAGTATGGCCCTCGTAAAAGCAACGACCGCATTGCCGTTCAGGCAACCTCGGTCCACTTCGACAGCCTGCGGTTGATCGACAACCAGCCTAACGCGATCGTGGCCTGTGAGCATGCAGTTATTGGACAGATAGAGATCTGCCAGCTAACGTTCGCTCATTCGCTTAACAGGAGATCAATCATGCGCGGCGGCCAGGTCTTCATGGATTCATTGCTAATACACGGCGCCAATCGAATCTTCGGCAATCCGGGGACGACCGAGAATTCGATGCTCGATCGATTGATCGATTATCCAGACATCGAATACTACGTCGCGCTGCACGAAGGTGTGGCTGTAGGTGCCGCCAGTTTCTACGCGCTTGCCAGTGAGACGACAGGGATTGCCAACCTGCATGTCGCACCGGGATTGGGCAACGGCATCGGTATGATGTTCAACGCGCTCAAAGCGAATGCGCCAATCATCGTGACGGCTGGTCAGCAGGACACCCGCATGCGTCTGCAGGCGCCCCTGCTGTCGCACGATCTGGTAGCAATGGCAGAACCTGTTACTAAATGGAGCGTTGAACCGCAAAGCGCGGATGAAATGGCGCCAATCATGCAGCGCGCCTTCAAAATCGCCAACGATCACCCACGCGGACCGGTATTCGTTTCCTTACCTGTGAACGTCATGGAGCAGGAGACGACGGTTGCAGCGGTCACGAGCGGAACCCTTGAACGGGCAGGTGTTCCCAATGCAGACAACCTGCTGCAACTTGCGACCTTGCTGCACGCAGCAACAAGTCCAGCCATCCTGGTGGGAGACGATGTCGCCGGTGATGGCGCCGTTGCGCAAACTGTGGCACTGGCGGAAAAAATCGGTGCTGCCGTCTTCCACGAAGGTCTGCGCTGCCAGATCTCTTTTCCGAACCAGCACCCGAACCATCGCGGCGGGATACCCTTTGAAGCCGCTCATACACATAAGATGCTCGCAAGATACGACCTCGTGCTCATGCTCGGCGGGCATTTTTTCGAGGACATCTGGTTCGACTCTCAATCACCGATACCTGACTCGACACGCCTGATTCAGATCAACAGCAGCCAGGTGCAACTCGCAGCAAAATTCCGCGTGGACCTCGGCCTCGTCGGCAATCTGCGGACAACTCTCGAGCAGATTCTGGAACGGCTGAACGAAGCGCCAGGTGATGACTTCGAGCAGGCAGCAGCCCAGCGCAATTCAGCGCTGAACCAGGAACATCAAGCGATTCAGGCTGACCACGCCAGTCGGCTCGAACGATTGTGGGATACCTCACCCATGTCGCCAGGCCGGGCAATCCGTGAGATCAGCCAGGCACTGCCTGAGGACACGATCGTGGTCGACGAATCCATCACCGCGTCGCTGGAAACCGCGACACATTTCGACTTCCAACAACCGGGCGACTACTTCGCAGGTCGTGGCGGCGGCATCGGCCAGGGGATTGCCGCGGCAATCGGTGTGCAGGTGGCGCAACCCGGGCGCCGGGTGCTGGCACTTTCCGGCGATGGCTCGGCAATGTACAGCATCCAGGCGTTATGGACGGCGGCCCATCATGGCCTGCCGATCGTCTTCGTGATTCTGGCCAATCGCGAATATCGGGTTCTCAAACACAACATGGACATTTACCGGGCCCGCTTCGGCGTGGGTTCGAACAAACCCTATCCGAACATGGATCTCAACACGCCTGAACTGGACTTTCCCGCTCTGGCACAGGGGATGGGAGTAGCCGCCGAGCGGATCAGCGACGCCGACGCGCTGGCTGGGGCGATCGAGAACGCGTTTGCAACAAACGCGCCCTATCTCATCGAAGTGGTTATCTCCGGCAAGCAGTAAACGCTCATGCTCAGCGGTCGTTGAGCACAGAGTTGAGGATCTTCAAGCGGGCTGCTTTTTCCGGCCCGTCGGGTATCACGTGCTCGAGTCGGTCCTCCGCATCGCCGGTACGCGACCATTTCTGCGGGAACTGTGCGGCCTGCGAGCGATCTGGATGCCTGAATACGGCCCCTTGATTGTATTTCTGCGAGTAGGGAATCTGATTGCGCCCGGCAGTATCTGCCAGCGCCGCATACAACTGCTCCCGCAAACTCGTTTTCACTTCGGTCAGTTCCGCTGACTCGATCAGGTTGTGCGCTTCGCTCGGATCCTCAATCAGGTCGAAGAGCTCCTCCGTGTCCCAGACTCCGTGGTACTGGATGTATTTGTAGCGATCGGTGCGCAGGGCCAGGACAGTCGGCGTCTGCGGGTAGTTGTATTCCCAGTAGTACTCATACGCCAGTTCCGAGCGCCAAGCCGGATCCTCGTCTCCCGCAGCAAGGTGGGCAAAGCTCATCCCATCATGCTGCGGTGATGGGCTGACGCCCGCGAGTTCGAGGATGGTTGGCGCAATGTCGATATTCGCGACGATGTCCTCGACCACCAGCCCGGACGGAAACCTGCCGGGTGCGAGCGCGAGTAGCGGTACCCGCATGGATTCTTCATACGCATTGCGCTTATCGATCAGCCCATGCTCACCAAACAGAAAACCGTTGTCGCCCATCAGAAATATGATCGTATCTTCGGCGAGCCCGGCCGTTTCCAGCCAGGTTCGAACGCGCCCGAGGCTGTCATCGACCGCCGTCAGCGTACGGTGGTACTGGCGCTTGAAATCGGCTAGCGGCAAATCGCTGTGGTAGGGAAACTCGAGGCCATGCCAGCTGTTGCGCTGATTCAAAACCCACATCGGCACATCGGCACCAGGGTCAGGCGGTTCGCCGATACTGATCTGCGCATCGGCATACTGATCTGTGTGTCTCTGCGCCGGTTCGAACATTGCGTGCACCGCCTTGTGGGAAAGGTAGAGCAGAAATGGCCGGTTTGGATCTCTTTGTTCGAGAAAATCGATTGCGTAGTCGGTCAACTCATCGGTGATATAGCCCTGCTGCTCGACCACTTCACCATTGACGTTCAGGGAACTGTTACGGCCGAACCCTGTAACCGGATAGTAATTCCCCTGTCCGGGAAAGCTCACCCAGTAATCAAACTCGCCTCGTGGCTCGGATATCTCGCCTCCCATGTGCCACTTGCCGATGAAGGCCGTCTGATAACCCGCTTCCTGCAGGCGTGCCGGAAACAGTTCAAGTCCCGGTGACAGCGGTCGGTTGTTGTCGATGACACCATGGTTGTGCATCATCTGGCCGGTCAGGATGCTCGCGCGACTCGGTGAACACAAAGACGTGGTGACAAAAGCATTTGCAAAATGCACACCGTCGCGAGCGAGCGCATCCATGTGCGGTGTTGCGAGGACAGGATTGAGGAACCCTACTTCGTCGTAGCGCTGATCATCGGTGAGAATGAAAATTACGTTGGGCTGAGCCTCTGCAACCCTCGTAGCTTGCTCCTGTAAGACTGCCGGAGCCTCCGTCGTCTGCGATGTCGATTGAGATGTAGATGTCGAAGACGAGTCACATGCTGTGCACGCCGCGAGCAGCAACGCGCCATTCAGCCAGCAGAGCGTTGCGTGCACCGGCCGAGCTGTTGGTTTCTTCATCTGCCCCCCGAGGTCGTAGAATTTTGCGTTACTAGGCACCTTTCACGAACTCATGGAGCACTTTGCCATAGGCAAAACAGCGCTTGAGTATCGCGATATCCGAAGCCACTACGCCAGCATCCTTCATATACGTGCGCCAGTCATCAGTTACAACTAAAACTTCCTCCGTGGCGCGTTGTGCGGCTTTGCGTGAAATTCCCATCCGGTGGGCTGCCGCCTCTAGATTGTCTTTACTTGGGGAACTGCCAAACGCACCAAGCGCGATAGCATGCGATCCCTGCAGCCCGACATTCGGCACGATGTCGTAACCCGGTGTAAGAACATATTCGGCGCCAGTGGACTTTTTATAGAACGCATGATTGCGCAGGTGGTCATCCGTATTGCCGATCGCAATGTTGAACAACATCCGCCGAAACATCTTTGCCGCAAGGCCGCGCGTCCGGTGAGCGATCCGTTTACCCAACTGGACGATACCGGGGTAGGACATCGCTGATTCGTCATATTGCGTGATGTCGAACTTGTTGATCAGGCTGGCAACAGACACCAGATGGTGTTGGCCATCCGCTGAACGATCGAATCGTTCCACCAGCGTTACCCCACCGCGGGCGGTTTCGGTAAACGCAACGTCCGGCACATCGATCCCGGCGGCACGGGCCATGATCATCGAGGCATATTCCACTTTACACATGTCGACCAGGTCGGAGT
This sequence comes from uncultured Gammaproteobacteria bacterium, assembly GCA_965365885.1. Classification (GTDB taxonomy): domain Bacteria; phylum Pseudomonadota; class Gammaproteobacteria; order Pseudomonadales; family Azotimanducaceae; genus SZUA-309. The sequence continues at coordinate 668 of CBDUDJ010000206.1, read as the reverse complement.
CGCGGCCGAATTTGGCAATCCAGTGACGATCGTCCTGCTCAATGAGCGTTTTCGGCCTGGCGCCACCGAGGCCACTGCCATGAAAGAAAAAAGGCGACAAAGTCTGATCCACCTCCCGCCCGGCTTCGATGTCGGCAGCGATGTGCTGAAGATGCACGAGATTTTCAAACAGCCTGACCGGGGTGGGCTTGGGCTTGTCTTTGATTTTCGCGGTGAAGTGCAAAGCGCCAACTCCCTCTCCGGAAGCAGCGAGGAGAAATTCGACATGTGTCACCGGTGGTGGCTTGCGCGTTTTGCTCAACTGTCGGCGTCCCCACTCATCAGGCCCGGCATCGATGAGAACACCGAACACACCCGGTGTTTCGCGGGTGCGTGGATTTTCGTGAACGCCGGCAGTAAGTGGCAGGTTGATCGGATCCAGCGCAAACGCGCGCGGATTGTCCAGATAGGCGCGCGCATATTTGAACCTGCCACGCGCATCGTCGATGAGGAGCTGACCGGCCAGCACGGTGGCGCCGTCGCCGAGATCGGCATGGACAAATAACTTCTCAGCCATCAGATCTCCCAGTCTTCTTCAGCCACAGCCGGTTGCCTGGCGCGTTGCCGCAGCGAACTGCGGCTCAGCGCTTCGCCCAGGACCGGCCCGACGCCCTGGCCCAGGTCAGCAG
>CBDUDJ010000205.1:0-5232 GCA_965365885.1 uncultured Gammaproteobacteria bacterium | reverse complement strand
GGCAGCGATCGGCACGTTCCTGGCCTCGCAGAATCGGGTCAATGACGCGATAGACTGGCTACGGAGCGCCTCGCGCAAAGGCAATCTGCTGGCTAACAGCGTACTTGCCAGAATCTACTGGGAAAAAGCCCGGATCAGTACCGACGAGACAGCCAAAGCGGCTGCGCTTGAGGAGGTACTGGAAAACTATCTGCACGCTGTCGCCTTGGGTTCTGCCGATTCCATGTACGCGTTGGGGGTTTTGTATCTGAACAGCCACTATGGCGAAGAAAACAAATCATCCGGGGTGACATTGTTGAAGCAGGCGGCCGCGATGTCGCACAGCGATTCTGCGATGTTCCTTGCTCATCTGCATTATGCAGGGGAGGTCGTCGAAAAGGATCTGACGACTGCTCGTCACTATTATGTACAGGCCTCGGAGCTGGACAATCCGTACGCCCAGCGCAGCTATGCACGATTCCTGCTCGACCGCGAGGCTGATCAACCATCAGATCCGCGCGCAATTCAATGGTTGAAAGATCTCAGCCGGCAACAGGATGACGCCGAAGCCATGCTGCTGCTGGGCAACCTGCATGCACGCGGCGTCGGCGTCAAACAGAGCTTCCGCCGCGCAGTTGGTTTCTTCAAGGATGCAGTGCGCGTTTCACCGGACGACCCGGCCATCGTCAACGAAGTGGCCTGGACGCTCACGGTGAGCGATCTCGATGGTCTCAAACGCGAGCGGTATGCGCTGAACATCATGGAGGAAATGATGACGATCAACGACGACGCCCGTCAGCGGCCGGAATATCTGGATACCTGGGCGGCGGCCTGCGCCGCGAACGGCGACTTCGAGCGGGCAGTAGAAATTCAGCAGGAGGCGCTCGCCGCAGCAACAGGTCAGGAGTTCGAAGGAGTTCAGGATGTGCTGCAGCTCCATCTGAAGGCTTTTCAGGATGGCCAGACAATCACCGAAGTCGCACCCTGAGCACCGTCCGCGCCGGAGCCTGCGATCATTCAACTAGCCCAGCTGCTCAAGCAGGATACGCCGTTCATCGACCTGCGCGCGCCGGCCGAATTCGCGCTCGGTGCAGTTCCTAACGCGGTAAACCTGGCACTGCTCACGGACGACGAGCGAGCGCAGGTGGGTATCACGTTCAAACGCGCCGGCCAGCAGGCAGCAATTGCGCTGGGTCACGAGCTGGTGAGCGGCGCAACCCGAAGCACGAGAATTCGCGGCTGGCTGGAGATTGCGGAGCAACATCCAGACGCCTGGCTGTACTGCTGGCGCGGCGGCATGCGTTCGGAGATTGCGCAATCCTGGCTCGAAGCGGCAGGCAAGAAGCTGCCTCGCGTCAATGGTGGTTTCAAGGCTCTGCGGCAGACGTGTCTCGAAGTCCTTGCGCGTGCACCCGGTGCTAAGCCCTGGCTGATCGTTGGTGGGCGTACCGGATCCGGCAAAACTGATCTACTCAAACGATTCGCCTGCAGCATCGATCTTGAAGGCATCGCCAATCATCGTGGATCGGCATTTGGTGCCCGGCTCTCAGCGCAACCCACTCCCGTCGATTTCGAAAACACTCTGGCGGTCTGCTATCTCAAACACGCTGATCAGCTGGTTGTGCTCGAAGACGAAAGTCGGACCATAGGCCGCCTTGCTCTGCCTCGAGCGTGGCACACCTGCATGCAGAGTTCGCCTGTATTGATTCTCGAACTGGATGTTGCGGCGCGGGCGGACAACATTGCTCGCGAGTACGTCTCCCAGCCACTCGCGACAGGTGAAACCGAAGCCGCTCTGCACACCCGCTACAGCGCATCACTGCAACGGATCAGCAAACGTCTGGGTGGTGTGCGCTACAAACAGGTGCAATCTGTAATGGATCGCAGCTTCGCCAATGGCGAGCATCGCAAATGGATCGAGCTGCTGTTGTGCTGGTACTACGATCCCATGTACGACTATCAGCTCGACAGTAAACTCGAGCGGGTGATCGCCCGCGGCACGGCTGCGCAGCTTGCGCAACACATAGACACCTACGGCAGGATGCGCGAGCGAGTCTAGGAGGGTGTTTTCCAACACGCTGCTAGAGCGAGCTGGCAGGGACTTCGTCAGGTCCTGAACTGATTTTCAGGCCGCCGCCATGCGCGGTTACACGGTGAGGTTCCAGGCGGATGACCACGCGCGAAGTTCCCGCATCCGGTCCCGCTACATTGCCCAGGTACTTCTCTGCAATACGCCTAGCCCAGTGTCCTTCTGCATCTTCACTGATCACCACTTCACCGACGCCCTTGACCTGACGATTCCCCACGCTGCCACCGGCGGCATGTGCAATTTCGACACCGATCGACGCACGTGGATTACGCCGCAAACAGCGAACGTGGAATTTATCGGCATAGCTCGTGACATAAAACGCGCTGCCGTCCCAGAAAAACCAGCATGGCACCAGGCGCGGAAAACCTTTGCTATCCACAAATGCCAGCATTGCTGACACTTTGCTCGAAAGCAGCTCGTCGCGCTCCGCCGGTTCGAGATCCCGCAGCAAATAGCGCGTTACCCGGTTAGTGTTCATGATCGTGCGCGTGATCATGGCCAGGCGGGCGGGCAAGAAACGTTTCGGTTCTATCCTGCAGCGATGCGGAGCCAATGAGGCCTTTGCGGGCGAGCAGTTCCTCCAGGGCGAGCTGAAATTGCGTGTAGTATTGATAGACTGCCGCTGGGTCCGCTGCATTGGCATTTTCCCAACGGGCAACGGCATCGATGAGGTGGCCGCGAAATTCATCCCAGGTGAACAAACCGGCCTCTGCCATCGCCCGCGCCATCCCGAACATGCGTCCCTGCCAGGGTTCGTCGAAAATAACTTCGCCATTCGCCATCGGCGGCGCAAGCTCGCCGGAAAGTCCGTCGGTGGTGTCGCTCACAGGCGCGCGACGCCTATCATCGAATCCCGCGTAACGATCTGCGCAAGCTCTGCTTGTGTTGCGCTCGCAAACTCCGCAGGCCGCTCCGGCAGAACCATGTAACGGACTTCCGCGCTGGAGTCCCACACCCGTATTTCCATCTCCGGTGCAAGCTCTACGCCGAATTCCGCCAGCACGGTCCGTGGTTCCCTGACCGACCGCGATCGATACGCCGGGTCCTTGTACCACTTCGGCGGCAATCCGAGCACAGCCCAGGGGTAACACGAACACAGTGTGCAGACCACCATGTTGTGAATCCGGGGAGTGTTTTCGACGACGACGAGTTTCTGCACTTCACCGCCTTCGAAACCAAATTCAGCAACAGCCGCGGTGCCATCGGCGAGCATTTTCTGGCGGAACGCATCATCAACCCACGCTCTCGCAACCATGCGCGCGCCGTTCATCGGGCCAACGCGCTCATTGTAGGTTGCGATTGTGTTGTCGATGTCTTCTGCCGTGAGCAAACCTTTCTCAATCAGCAGGGATTCCAGCGCCTCGGCGCGGATTGACGGTTGCGATGGATCAGTCATCAGCGAGTTCTCTCATTAACAGTTTCAGTCATCGGCGGCTGCCAGATACGAGTCAAACAAATCGACGCAGATTTTCAAGCCCGGTTCGGCAGCATCACCCCAAAGTTCTTCGCCGGAAAATTCGACGGTATACAGATGCTCAGGCCGTTCACCCAGGCCGTGCGCATTGGCATCAGGCAGGACCCAACCACCGTGTAGCGAAACTACTGTGCCGATATGGCCGCGTGCATACGCCGGCAATCGAGTATGCCCGTCGCTTGGTGCACTTCGTGTGATCACGCGTTGCCCCTCGCTGAACCGGGCAGGATCATCGATGGTGCGTTGGGCGCTGGGCGATGATTCCGCAGGCAGCGGGCCGAATGTCGGATCTGGCCGTGCGCCAATCAATGCCGCCGGATCCGCGCCGCGAGACAGCGCCCGCTGGTTGAGTTCCTCGGTAGTGATCACACCGCCTTCCACCAGCAGGGTTTCCAGGCCACCCAACCAGCGCCCGTAGTAGCCGTGGGTCAGATAAGCAACCGGCTCGATCCTTTCGATCGAGTGGCGGAACTGATCTGCGTTCTGGACTTTCGCAGCCCGGCGTAACGCCATCGTGATGGTGTACGTCACAGCTTCCCAGCGGCCATGAAAAACCGGTTCGTTCTCCTCGCGCTCAACGCGTCCGAAGCCCTGTTTGCCACCGAGATCATGAATGCCGTCCACCGCGCCTCCTCTTTATGCTTAAGTACCCGCAAGTACCCGCGACCTCTAAAGCCATCGGCCGTCTCATGAACAATCTTATATCGCCTGTGAAACTTCCCGTAAAACGGGGATGCCGTCGCCTGACTCACTGAACGGCATCACGAACTCATGCTTACCTGCGACGACGTCGTGCTCAGAGTCGTCCGGCATGATGATTTTCGCCGTGCAGTTACAGGGCACGTGCACGCCGAGTTCGAACCCGTCGTCATCAATCTGCCAGGCAACTTCATAACGCCCGTTGATCGTTTCGAGCGATGCCTCGACCGCACGCAACGGCGGCCCTTCGGGAAATCCGATACCCAGTGGCGGGCGCGGCCGAATTCGCATTCGCCGATACGCGTTGTGCCGCTCGGATAGATCCTTGTCCAGATCCATGCCAGCCGCTGCCGTGAAGAGCCACTCGCCGATCCCCTGACCGACGATCTGCTCACCCGGGCCTGCCGCTTCGCTGTGTTCGGCCGCTCGCAGCAGAACCTGATAAGCGAGGTCCAGGCGCCCGAGCTGAGTCAACGTATCGAGTACTTCAACCGTTGGCTTGAGAGATACTCCGGATTCAACGTGAGCCAGAAGTTCGGGTACCGCGGTTCGATACTCGACTGCTTCGAGCAAGCCAAACGCACACACAAGCACATAAGCCTCGGCCGAGTCACTCACCACGCGACCGTCCGGCGTAACGAAGCGACGCCGAAACGCGCTGCGAATGCTGGCTGCCAGTCCTTCGAATTGTTCCAGCTCGCTCAGGTTACCCAGGACTCCGGCTATCCGCGCTGCGAGCCTGGCACTGTGGTAGTACCAGGCGGTCGCCAGCAGATCGTTTGCAACGCCCGCCGCTTTCTGCTGCGGGTCGTTGCTTCTTATGAATTTCGGATAGCGGCCGGCCAAGCCGACAAAGAAACGTTTGATTGCCGGGAAGTAGAGTTGCAGTACGCGACGATCGCCGCAGTGGCGGTACAGGCGCCAGGCAGTCTGCACCAGAACATCCGAGCGCGGTGCTCCGGCATCACGACTGAGATCATCAAATCCGGGT
>CBDUDJ010000204.1:0-5250 GCA_965365885.1 uncultured Gammaproteobacteria bacterium | reverse complement strand
AACACGGTCTCGATAGTCTTCGTGATACTGAATTGCTGCAGTCGGGCAGTGATCAGATGACTGAATCGGACAACGCAAAAACCGAGAAGAATCGAGAGCTCAGCTCCTAAAGACACCGCCGTGAGCAAAGGATCGTCAATGTGGGCGATCATGAACGGCTGCCCGAGAATAATCAGGAGCACCAATCCAATGATGCCGGATGCACGGTCCAGGAGGACGCTGCTGAAGGCAGTCGAAAGGTTGTGTCCCATCTTGTTAAGCAGCAACAAGCGATAGCCGTCCGCACCAACGGTCGACGGCAGAGTCTGATTGAGCATGTGGCTTGCGGCGGTTGCGACGATTGACTGTTTTAACGGCAGCGTGATCGACAACAATCGATTTACCAGTAACCAGCGAAACCCGAACAGCGGAATTGTTGAGAAGATGAGCAGGACGGCAATCAAGAGTCCCCATGGGTTGGCCACCCTCACGGTCTCCCAGAGCAGACCTACATCAACCGCATACCAGATCACGCCGATAAAAATAGCGGTGATCAGAATTCTGATTGCCAAAGCAATCAACAGAACCTCACAAAGCGAAATTTAGTGACTGTCACGGAACTCGAAAACCAGGCTAACGAAACTTGATTCGCCGCAAGCCAATCAAACACATTCGTATCAACTCAAGGCCGTTCCTGAATCTTTCGATCTGTGTTTCACCGTAGGTTCTCGAACGGTATTGAACGGGAACATCAACAACTCCAAGCTTGAATTCAGCAGCCGCGAATAGCAATTCGAAATCCCCAAACGGATCAAAATCGCCAAAATCCTCCCGCCAATTGCATTGTCGCTGGTAGTCCAGGCGATGGAGCAACTTCGTACCACATAAGGTATCACCCACCTTTACGTTCAGGAGATAAGCGATGAATTTTGCAAAGAAGCGATTCCCCAGAAAATTCAACGACCGCATAGCGGCCGACTCCATCGGATACACCAGACGGTTGCCGTTGACGAATTCCGCATGTCCTTCCGTGTAAGCTTCCAGAAATCGGGAAATCATCTCTGGCGGCATCGTCAGATCTGCATCCAGAATTGTTACCAGGTCCATTGTTGCATGGTCGAACCCGCAGCGGACCGCATCAAACTTGCCGCGGCCGGGCTGTTGCAGCGCAACCATCTTGTACCGCTGCTGGTGCAGCTCAACGGCGTCCTGAATTTTTTCCCACGTATCGTCGCTCGAGTTCCCCTCAACGAAGATTATTTCGATTTCCTTGGCTGCAATTTCCGGTAACTGTTCGAACAACCTTTCGATGTTGCCTGCCTCATTTCTTGCGGGAACCACAATCGATAGAGAATATTCCTTAGGTTCGCTGCCCACCGGGCGCAACCAGATAACCGAAGCAAACGACAAGTTTCTGATTATCGGTGTTTCACTCAACGCGCGGTTAATCAGATCGCCGAGACCGAACATTCGAAATGGCAGGAAGCCGACTGACTTGAACTGGATCACTTGAAAACCAGAAATAGTAGCCAGGTTGTGGATGTCGGATTTGGTGAGAAAGCACAAGGGAAACGGGCCCTGTCGGATTTTCAACGCGTTTGCCACCCGGTAAACCCATCTCAGGTAGGGGTTGTAGGCGATGATTGCGAGCCGCGTATGTCGAGTGGACTTTGCTCGCAGTTCTCGCAGGAGTTGCTGGCAATCGAGGTTGTAATTCAGGTTCCCGTTTACCAGAAAAACTGACCGATCTGATTCATCGTGTTCGGCGATAGCGTCCAGGGCGCGTTTTTCGGTCCGCAGACTGACGAGTTTCGAAAAGAGTAGCGAGTCATCGTGTTCTAACGGGTCTACCTGACAGGATTCTGTGGAGTACTTTGCTACCCGATTGATCTGATCACCAATCAGTTCGTAAAAATAGTTCCTCACGGCCGCTTCTCCAATCGGGCGGTTTGTGAATTGAAATTTAACCTGTTTGGCGGAGTAGTTGTATACAATAGATGGTGAGTCGCCGATATCACGATTCGGACACGGACAACTTCTCTGGCGTCTGTTTCGATTCGCCCATCAGAACTCCAAGGCACTGCAGTGACGCACGAAATTCTGTCGGATCAGCATTCAACCTGGCAAAGAAAGCCAGTCCTGCGCCGTATTTACGAAGACTACTATCAACGAATCGCTGCCGTATGTGTTGCCGGTACCACTTTAGAAATCGGTGGCGGATCGGGAAATCTGAAACAGTTTCTGGACGACGTGGTGTCGAGCGACTTAGTCGCCAATCCCTGGATCGATATTGCCGCTGACGCGCAAATTCTGCCGTTTCCAGATAACTCTATAGACAATATCGTCGGCGTGGACATCCTGCATCACATCGAGCAACCCGGATTGTTTCTGGATGAAGCATTAAGAGTACTGAAAACGGGTGGCAGGGTCGTGTTGCTTGAGCCAGCCATCACACCAGTGAGCACATTATTTTACCGGTTGTTGCATCCCGAGCCCGTGGATATGAGTGTTGATCCGCTGGCGGAGGTAGCCCCCAACCCGAACCGCCAACCGTTTGATGCCAATCAGGCAATACCAACATTGCTGTTTTATCGACACTTCAGCAAATGGCAGGAGTGCTACCCGGGCTTTCGGCTGGTTGGCCGTGAGCGATTCAGCTTTCTGGCGTATCCGCTCTCCGGCGGTTTTCGCCCCTGGAGCCTGATTCCAGCAGCCCTGGTGGATCCGCTATTACGCCTGGAAGCGATGCTTGCGCCTGCTCTGGGTCGGTTTATGGCATTTCGATTGCTTGTGACGCTGGAGAAGCAGGAGTGAGCAGTTCGATTTTATGGTCCGGTGCGTTTTTGTTTTACGTCGCCGCAGCCGCGATCGCTGTGAACATCGTTCGCGCCATACATCCCATGGTGCAGAAACTTCCGGCGCGGTTGCAGGGACTCAGCCAACCACTCACCCGCTTTCTCCGCGAGAAGCACCGATCCAGCCTCTCTTATGCTTACCTGGCAATGAGCCTGCTGCTAAACGTTGTGCTGCTGGGCTTCAGCTACGGAACTGTGCATTTCTCTGAAACCCTCGTTGTGGATGCCGAGAGCAAACGTGCACCACACACTCAGGTCGCCTACTACTTTCACACGCTGGGGCCGCTCATCTCTTTTGATGCTCACGACACCCGAGCAAAACATCAGTCAGGCCACAGTTACAGTTTTCAGCTGCACAGTCCCCCGCCGTTCACCTGGACAGCACCAAATCGAGACGACGATTCCTTCTCTTCCAGTGCCCGGGTATACGAAGACGACCAGCGACTCGGCCGCATCACCAGCAACCAGCAGATCGTCGGCGAGACTGGTCATGGAAATTACACCCATTGGCTTGCCGCAGATGGTCGAAATTCGATCATCTTCCTTTCTGCCAGCGACAACACGAACCCGCAGACGAACAATCGTTCATACCGGGTCGACTCTCAGCTGAGCCTTACCCCCGGCACAGTGTTTGCGGTCCTGCTGATGAGCCTGCCGCTCTACGCGCTGATCCTGAGCCTGCTATCCCGTGGTCTCGCGCTTGGCTCGCAATCACTTTCCCGCAGAATACCGTCGGCAATTCAGACCGAACACAGCATGCTGCTATGGATTCTCGGTCTGGCGGGAGTCATTGTATTGATCAGCCTTCCTACTCTGGCAGCCTGGTCCAGCGGGTCCACGCACTACTCCTACCACGCTATTGGCGGCTTGCTGCCCTGGAGTGATTCTTCGGGCTGGCTCCATGGAATCAATCATCTGCTGCGCGAAGGCGAGATCGACAACTGGACCATTCGTCGTCCGCTCAATCTGGTTTACATGTCCACGATCGCCGTGGTTGCGGCGTTGGATCTGCAATGGATGCTCATTCTGCGAAACCTGATCCTAGGGGTCGCCGCGTGGTTGTTTGTTCGGGAGATTTCGATTTCGTTTGGCTATACCGCTGCCATCGCAGTTCTGGCACTTATTGCCAGTTTCGCTTCTCGATTCACGCCCATCATGATGACTGAAGTTGCCGGACTGACGTTTGGTCTCGTGGCGGCTGCACTATTATGGCGAGGCATGCGGTCGGGAAACCTCAGATACTATGCTTTCGGCAGTCTGCTGCTAACCATTGGCCTGGCAATCCGTACCGGCGCCGTGCTGGTCCTGGGAAGCGCCATGTTATGGCCACTGATCGGTCTGAACGGTGCGTGGCGAGCGCGATTTCGCTGGACGGCTGTTACCGGGGTCACAATTCTCGCCGGCATCCTGCTCACCTGGATATGGACAGCGCTGCTCTACAACGGCGAAAGCGCACCCGGTGAAAACTTTGCCTTCTCGCTGTACGGCCTGGCACACGGCGGCCTGCCATGGCCGACGTTTTTTGAAAATTTTGATACCGGCTCCATGAGCGAAGGCGAACAGGCATCCCTGGCATATAGCGAAGCCTACCGGCAGATACTCGACAACCCTCTGCAGCTGCTGCAGGGATTTACAGTCTTTCTAGGCAATTACCGCGAACACTTTTTTCTATACATCGCAGGCACCTTGAAAATTTTCGTCATTGGCGCGTTCTGCATCGGTTTAATCATCGCCCTGCTGGATATTTCGAGAAAAGAGATGCGATTTCTGCTGCTGTTTTTCCTCGGAATCGTAGCCACCAGTGCAATTATCTTCTGGGACTACGACGCTTATCGCGCGCTGATTGTTACAGCGCCGTTCGATGCGTTGTTTGTTGCGTTCGCAGTATCGGCGCTCATGTATTTACCTCAAGGCAAAAGTATCCCCTTTACTGAGCCTTACGTTGATCGTCATCGAAAAGGCGATATCGCGCTGCCTGCTTGCGCCATGCTCCTGATTGCGATGGTGACCGTATTCCCGGTTGCAGGCTTATCTCTCATCGACAAACCTGCTGTGGCACACCCGGGATGCGCAGCAGGCTCACAATCAGCGCTGGTGGATATCGGCGCGGATTCCCCATACATACAACTGGTTGATCAGGCCGGGTGGGCGCCGCAGGTTTCCAGCGGCGAATTTGCTTCAAAAACCAGCAAAGCCGGTATCGATATTGCACCGTTGCTCAACTCAATGGCGGCCGGTGATATTCTGGTACACGGCTATGATCTGCAGAGCGTGCAGAAGCCGACCTGGCTCATCATGTCCAATCCATTGTTTGCGCCAGGTCCTGGCTTATACGCGGTGTGCGGGCGAAGTCTTGACTCGCATTTCAGGGTCCTTGCGGTTTCCAGCGCACAGTACCTGGACTGAGTCGAAATCA
>CBDUDJ010000203.1:0-5258 GCA_965365885.1 uncultured Gammaproteobacteria bacterium | reverse complement strand
TCATCGACAGACCAGATCGGCGCTGTGAATCCTTCCGCTGCTCCCAGATGTTCCGTTGTCGTCAGCGCCAGCTGGCTACCGTTGGCGCGTGCTCTGAGGTAGGGCAGATCGAGTACCGCGATATGGTCGAATGTCACGGAGTTCCCCACGTGATCGTAGTGGAAGTGCGACGGCAGGAATGTGATGGGTAGCTTTGTCAGAGATTCTACCGTGGCCCGAATATCGCGAATTCCCGGCCCCGCATCGAAAAGCAGCGCACGTTCGGTACCGAGGAGCAGATAACTGAAATTCTGTTGCGCATAGCGGGGTTCGCCGATCGCGTAACTGTCGGGAGCAACGAGTTCCACCGTAAAATAATCGTCCAGCCACTCGACGCCCGGTCCTTCGTCGCTGGGTTCGAGCAGCGGCGGCGGCACACCTTCGGCATTCCAGGTATAGATCTGCATGCTCACGAAGCGTCGCTCGATGAAGCCAACTATCAGTAAACCGCCGAGGGCGGCGAGTAGCAGCCATTTCCAGTTCATGCGGGGTTCTACTGATGAGTGATGGAGCACACTCTAACCCGATCAGGCAGCGCTTGGGTTGCCAGCCTTTATGGCGCGGCACTACACGTCCAGGGTCAGCTGATGTAGTCTGCGATCGCCGATGAGCGGGTCGTCGAACGGGTCGCAGAATGGCTCGTTCAAGCTCTAAGAAGGAATATCTGAAAAATGCAGTTCACTAATCGAGTCACCGAGATGCTGGGCGTTGCCACGCCAGTGGTTCAAGCTCCCATGGGTTGGATTGCACGCTCGCAACTTGCGTCCGCCGTTTCCGAAGCGGGTGCCTTCGGTATCATCGAAACCTCTTCCGGCGAGCTGGATGCCGTGCGCGAAGAAATACAAAAAATGCGCAAGCTCACGGACAAGCCGTTCGGCGTGAATATCGCACAGGCGTTTGTTCGCGATCCTGAAATCGTCCGCTTTGTGATCGATCAGGGCGTGAAATTCGTCACGACTTCCGCTGGCAGCCCGGAACGCTACACGGAGCAGTTGAAATCTGCCGGGTTGACTGTCTTCCATGTCGTTCCAAGTCTTGCGGCTGCATTGAAGGCGGTCGAGTGTGGCGTTGATGGTCTTGTCGTGGAAGGTGGCGAGGGTGGTGGATTCAAGAATCCGCGGGAGGTATCGACCATGGTGTTACTGCCGCTGGTTCGCTCCAAAGTGGATGTTCCGATCATTGCGGCCGGTGGCTTTGTCGACGGTAAATCGATGGCCGCTGCGTTCGCCCTGGGAGCCGAAGGTATTCAGCTTGGTACCAGAATGGTTTCATCACTGGAGTCTCCGGTGCATGAGAACTGGAAAAAGGCAATCATCGATGCCAAAGAAACGGATACAGTTTTTCTTAACCGCCAGCATTCACCGGCGCTGCGCGCATTGCGGACAGAGAAAACCAGTCGTCTGGAGAACGAAACCGCGACGAATGCGATGACGGAGTTCGGTACTGCGCTTGAGCTCTACTTCGGCGGCGATATGGAAGCAAGCATAGCTCTAACGGGGCAGGTGTGCGGACGAATCGACGAAGTCCGCCCGGTCGCCGATATCATCGCTGATATCAAACAGGAATTTTTCGAAACGATCGATGGCATGGCTGGCCAGTATCTGGCCTAGCGATTGAACTCCAGCGCGACGCCCATGGGTCCGGGTTCGAAGCTGCCATCTCGATAACGCAGATGGCCGTTTACCCAGGTGGCGCGCACCCGGCTGTGTAATTCAATGCCACTGAAAGGACTCCAACCGCACTTGGAGTGAATTTCTGCCGGATCCGTTGACTGACTCGGGTCTATGACGACCAGGTCGGCGTGATAGCCCTCACGAATAAAACCACGCTCACGTACACCGAACAGACGTGCCGGGGCGTGAGCGGTCTTTTCCACTACTTTCTCGATGCTGAACACGCCATTTCTGACATGTTCGAGCAGGCAGACCAGCGCATGTTGAGTCAGCGGTAGACCCGCTGGCGCTTCCGGGTAGGGTCGTGCTTTTTCCTCGATTGTGTGCGGCGCGTGATCCGTTGCGATCACATCGATGAGATCATCATTCACTCCCGCCAGCAGCGCCAGGCGATCCTGCGCCGATTTGATCGCCGGATTGCATTTGATGTCTGCGCCTTTCTCCGGATACCAGCTATCGTCAAAAAACAGGTGGTGCACGCAAGCTTCAACAGTGATTTTCTTGGATCCAAGATCGCCAGGTGTGAAGAGATCGAGCTCCCGTGCTGTAGTCAGATGCAACACGTGAAGTCTCGCTCCGTGGCGCTTCGCCAGCGAAACAGCAAGAGACGAAGACTTGTAGCATGCTTCTGTAGATCGAATGAGTGGATGTTCGGTGAACGGAATCTCGTCGCCGTATTTCTCCTTGGCTGCTTTTTCGTTTGCGAGAATTGTTGGCGTGTCTTCACAATGGGTCGCAATAATTAAATCCGTCCCGCCAAAGATACCGTTCAGAGTTTCCTCGTTGTCCACGAGCATGTTGCCGGTGCTTGCGCCCATGAACACCTTCACGCCACACGCAAGCAGTGGGTCGACTGACTTGATTACTTCGAGATTGTCATTGGTGGCACCGAAGTAAAAGGCATAGTTCGCAGCCGATCGTTGTGCCGCGCGGATGTGTTTGTCAGCCAGTGCACTGTGCGTGATCGTCAGCGGATTGCAGTTTGGCATTTCCATGTAGCTGGTCGTGCCACCGGCCAGTGCGGCCATGGATTCAGTCTGGATGTCTCCTTTGTGTTCGAAGCCCGGCTCCCGAAAATGCACCTGATCATCGATCATTCCCGGCAGCAGGTAACACCCTTGAGCGTCGTAACTTTCGATTCCAGCTGGGGTCGCTCGATTGATGCCTGCGATGCGGCCATCGATGACGAGCAGATCGCCGTCTACTGTACTGCCTTCGTTGACGATTCTGGCATTCCTGATCTGGTATGAATTGCTCATAGTTTTTGCGGGCTTCCTTACTCTCAGCGCAGCTTTAACTCCGCTTCGATTTCTACGGGTACGCCAAACGGCAGTTCCGCCATCCCGACGGCTGATCGAGCATGAGCGCCGCATTGGGCACCGAAGACTTCGAGGATTAACTCGGACGCACCATTGATCACCGCCGGCAGATTGTTGAAGCCGGGTGCGACGTTCACCATGCCGAAAAGCTTCAGCCAACCGGCCACGCGATCGAGATCGCCGAGTTCCTGGCGGAGAGTTGCGAACATTCCCAATGCGACGGACCTCGCGGCTGTATAGCCTTCATCGACGCTCAGCTCCGCGCCGACCTTTCCCAGTGGTCTGGCGAGTGTGCCGTCGGCTGCCAGCGGAACGTGACCCGCCAGATAGGCGTGTTGGCCGTCGATTCGGACTAGTTCGAAAGGCAGGTTGGCGGTCTGCATCGGTTGTGGCAGTACGAGCTCCAGTTGTGCGAGTTTCTGTTCGGGTGATTGACTCATTTTTCTCCCTTGGTTCGTGCCTTTTTCATGATTCTCTCATGATTCCTTCGTCTTTCTTGCCACAATCCTGCAGGGGGGCAGATTGCAAAAGTGTGAACCAGTTCCGCTACTTTATCCCAAATGGTGGGCTGCGGTGGGCGAGATGTGCGCTGTGTCACGCTCAGCCACCGTCTGCTGCCTATACTCGATAGGATCATCACTTGCGTAGTACATTGGAGGCGAGTCGTGAAGCAGTATCAACGCATTGGCCTGTTATTTTCGATCACTTTTTTTCTAGCGCTACCCGCGAGCGCAGATACCCTGTTCGGCGTGTATGCCGGTGCCGGCACCTGGCGCCAGGAACTTCATGGTGATATCACCACCGGTCCAGTCGATATTGATGTGGAAGATGATCTTGCGCTCGATGACGAGCTCAACAACGTCCTTTACCTCGCCATCGAGCATCCGCTGCCGTTTGTGCCGAACGTTCGAATGAATTACACGGAACTTTCGTTATCGGGTGACAGCGTGTTGAGCCGCCCGATCGAGTTCAACAACACCGTTTTCAACTTAAGCGATACCATTGCAACCGATGTCGATGTGACACAGACAGACCTGGTGCTCTATTACGAGCTCCTGGACAACGTGGTGTCGCTCGATGTTGGCATCGCTGCACGCTGGATTGATGGTGAGTTTTCAATTATGTCGCTTGGTCAGACCGCACAGGCTAAATTCGATGTGGTGATCCCGACTGCTTACATGAAGGTGCGGGCAGATCTACCTTTTTCCGGATTCTGGGTCGGTGCCGAATTGCAGGGATCGGGTTACAAAGGCAATGATCTGATCGATGCCAACGCACAGATCGGCTGGGAGTCTCCGCTGGGTCTGGGCGCAGAGCTCGGCTGGCGGACTTTCGATGTCGAATTCAGCGATCTCGGTGACATCGCCGAGGCTGGCCTGGATATCAGCGGCCCTTACTTCGCGTTCAACTTTCATTTCTGAGTTCACTCCGTCGACGCAACTACGCCTGGAGTCGTGAGGCCACCGGGCGTAGTTTCGTCAGCCCCTTTTTTCATCGTTACCTTCGCTCGCGTATAGTATCCGGCTATGAGCCGGAAACTCGTACGCAGACTTCTGCAGCGCACGCTGCCCCGCAATTGCCTGATCACCGATCCCGTAGCACTGAAACCCTATGAAACCGATGGATTAACCGCCATTCGCCAGACGCCCTGGCTGGTGGCACTGCCGGAAACTGAGGCACAGGTGGTTGCGGTAGTGCGTATCTGCCGCGAGCACGGTGTTCCCGTAGTGCCACGCGGAGCGGGAACCGGGCTCTCCGGCGGCGCAAGACCCGTAACAGGCGGCGTCGTGCTTGGCCTGTCCCGACTCAACAAGATACTGGACGTCGATCTCGACAACTGCGTGGCATGTGTTCAGCCGGGTGTCAGAAATCTTGCGATCAGCGAAGCCGTTGCAGAGCATGGTCTCTACTATGCTCCGGATCCTTCATCGCAGATTGCCTGTTCAATTGGCGGCAACGTCTCTGAGAATTCTGGCGGTGTGCATTGCCTGAAATACGGCTTGACCGTGCACAATGTCGTCGGCCTCAAGGTGCTCCTGATGCCCGGAGAAGTGCTACACCTTGGTGGCAGAGGGCAGGATCTGGACGGTTACGACCTGCTGGCATTGATCTGCGGGTCCGAAGGCATGCTGGGCGTGGTGACGGAGGTCTGGGTGAGGCTCCTGCCGGTGCCACCGGTAAAAAAAGTGCTGCTATTCCAAATCCTTTATAAATGGCAAAATGACTG
>CBDUDJ010000202.1:0-5263 GCA_965365885.1 uncultured Gammaproteobacteria bacterium | reverse complement strand
AACAAAGCGCGCTTGCCCCGTAGGGGGCCGCATCTGTGAATCCGAGCCAGGCGATATGCACGAAGGCGCTGGCGAGCAACGTGATGAAGAAGCGGTCACCGCGGCTCGTGACGAGCGGTAAGAAACCTTTACGCAGCGTCGTCGGCCAGCGAATCTCGCTCAACGTCATCACGCACAGACCAATGCCGATCGCGACAAAGAAGATCGCGGTTGGCAACGTCCAGGCCATCCACTCCATCAAACCCGTCCCATGGCAAAGCCTTTTACGAGGTGCCGCCGGACAAACCAGACCAGGACAATACCGGGCAGAATCGTCAGCACACCGGCCGCCGCCAGCACCCCCCAATCCATGCCCGATGCGCTGACGGTCCGGGTCATGACAACCACGATTGGTTTCGCGGCACTCGCGGTCAGTGTGCGCGCCAGCAGGAGTTCCACCCAACTGAACATGAAACAGAAAAAGACTGTCACCCCGATGCCACTGCGAATCACCGGCAGAAAAATCCGAATAAAGAAGAAGCCGACACTGTGGCCATCGATACGCGCCATGTCATCAAGCGAGCGCGGTACCGACGACATGAAACCTTCGAGTATCCAGACCGCCAGCGGCACCGTGAACAGGCAATGCGCGAGCGCTACCGCCAACGGCGTATCGAACAGACCAACAGCTGAATAAAGCTGAAAGAACGGCAACAGGAAGACCGCAGGCGGCGCCATTCGGTTGCTGAGCAACCAGAAGAACAGATGCTTGTCGCCAATGAAGCGGTAGCGCGAGAACGCATAAGCCGCCGGTAACGCGACCACAACTGAAATGACGGTGTTCATGACGACGTAGGTCAGCGAATTACCGAAGGCGCTGTACCACACGGGATTGCTGAAGATCTCCAGATAGTTGCCGAACGTGACGTCAGTCGGGATAACCGAAAAGTCACCGACGATGCTCTGATTCGTGCGCAACGACAGACTGATCAGCCAGTAGATGGGCGCGGCAAGGTACAGCCCGTAAAGGTAGAGCAGCCAGTGAGTGCGATCGTTCACGTTACGTCCTCGTCAGCGCTGGAACTCATCACGCTCGTGTAGAAAAGCCAGCACAACACCAGTACGACCAGAAAGTAGAGGACGGAAAACGCCGCCGCCGGTCCAAGGTCGAACTGACCGACCGCCATACTCGTCAGGTACTGGCTGAGGAACGTGGTTGCGTTGCCCGGTCCACCACCGGTCAGCACAAACGGCTCGGTGTAGATCATGAAACTGTCCATCAGACGCAACAGCACGGCGATGACTAAAACCGAGCGCAGTCGGGGCAGTTCAATGAAGCGGAATATCTGCCAGCGTGTCGCGCCATCCAGGACAGCCGCTTGATAAAAAGGTTGCGGGATAGCGCTGAGGCCGGAAAACGTCAGCAGGGCGACGAGCGATGTCCAATGCCACACGTCCATACACAGCAGCGTGATCCAGGCATCCAGCGAATTGGCTGTGTAATTGAAATCGATGCCCGCCGCGACCAACGCAGAACCCAGCAGGCCGATGTCCGGCCGGGCAAAGAGTTGCCAGATGGTGCCCACGACATTCCAGGGAATCAGCAGTGGTATCGCCAGGAGCACCAGATAAATCCCCGTCATACGGCTGTTGCGTGGCAGGCTCTTCGCGACCAGCACACCCAGTGGCACTTCGAGCGCGAGAATGATCGCGCTGAAGGTAGCCTGGCGCAGCAACGCATCGGCAAACCTTGCATCGCGGAGGATCTCCCGGTACCAGTCAAAGCCGACGAACAATCGCGTGCTGACGTCGAATATATCCTGCACGGAGTAGTTCACCACGGTCATCAGAGGGATGACGGCGCTGAAGGCAACAATCAGCAGAACGGGTAGCACACCGAGCCAGGCACGATTGTCACGCACGCTCGCCAATCCTCCAGCCATCGCGAAATCCCATGACCCTGGTGGGATTCACGGTCAGCCAACCGGGCCCTTCGTCGAGATCACTCAGCGTTTGTCGACTTGTTATTTCAGTTGCGCCAAGCCTCGCCAGTGCCAGGCCAATCTGCTCCTGACGCAAGGTGCCAAGCGTTCGCTTGCCAAGGATTTCTACAGCAATAGCTTCCTTGTCAGCCGGCCGGACATTGCTCAGCTCGCAGTATTCCGGCCGGAAGCCGATGCGACAGGGTCCCGCTGCGGAATCGGTCTGCGCAATTTGCGACCCGGCCAGCTGGTAGAATCCTGCAGATATCTCGGCGTCGAGAAGATTCATGCCCGGCGTTCCAACAAAATAGCCAACGTGTTCGTGAGAGGGCAATTCAACTAGCGACTGGGGCGATCCGGTTTGCAGTATCTTGCCATCGTGAAGAATGCTTATTCTGTCCGCGAACGTCAGGGCTTCCGTCTGATCATGTGTTACATAGATCATCGTTGCGCCCATTTCCCGCTGCAACGTCTTCAGTGTCTGGCGCAATTGCCACTTGTGTACAGGCTCAGCCGCCGTAAGCGGCTCATCGAGCAACACCAGCGCAACATCAGGCCGCACGAGTGACTTACCGATCGCTACAAGCTGCTTTTCGAACAGCGACAGGTTTTTTGAAGTACGGCCCAGGAGGTGATCGATCTTAAGTCGCCGCGCCAACTCGTCGACTCGGCCCCGTTTACCACTCATCGAGTCTTTCAGATTGCGCAACGGAAACGCGAGATTTTCCTCGACTGTCAACGCTTCGTAGAGGACAGGAAACTGGAAAACCTGGCTGACCCGGCGCTCATGAGGGGCCACCTGGCCAACGTCGAGCCCGTCGAAAAGAATGCGGCCGCTTTGCACCCGCAACAAGCCCGATAACAAATTCAACAACGTTGACTTGCCAGCGCCAGAGCCACCGAGCAGCGCATGCGCTTCGCCGCTGTTGATCTGCAGATCCAGACTATCAAGCGTGTTCTCAACTGTGTCCGGGTAGCGAAAACTCAACTCTTCGAGAACGATCTCAGACATCGGCGGCGAACTCCATGACGCAGCCAGCCGCTGCGTACAGCGTTCGCGCCTGCCCGGGTTGGTCGTCGATGAGACCATCGACCTTGGCAACCCATTGCGCGCCACCGTGCGAACCGCCGATTTCGCAGTGCAGGTAGGTTTCAGAACCGTTCGTCTCGATGCCAAGAACGGTCGTTGCAAACGACACATCGTCGTCGGCGTGAGAGTTGAGCTGTAGATGTTCCGGCCGCACCATACGCAGCAGCGAACCTGCGCGCAGGCGATTCGCCGCCGGTTCGCTCATCAGATCCGCTGCGAGTGCGGTAGCGGGCCGCTCGTAGACCTCCAGCGGCGTTCCGGTCTGCACCAGCGCGTGATCTGCGAGCAACATCACCGTGTCGCCCAGGGCGAAGACGTCGCGTGGATCCGACGTGGTATAGATAACGCTCATGTCGAATTCATGCAGCAGTGCACGCAACTGCAGCTGCAGCGATTCGCGCAGCTTGTAGTCGAGATTCACCAGCGGTTCATCGAGCACCAGCACGCGCGCCGACTTGGCAAGCGCCCGGCCGATAGCGACGCGTTGCTGCTGGCCGCCGGAAAGCGCTGCAGGATAGCGATCAAGCAAAACGGCGATCTCCAGTTGCCTGGCGATACTTGCCACCCGCTCTGCGATGAGGTCTTTCGCAAGACCCTGGGCAAGCATGGGTGAGGCGAGGTTCTGTGCCACCGTCCAGCCGGGATAGTTCACAAAAGCCTGATACACCAGGGCAACACTGCGCTGGCCTGGTGCCTGTGTGGTGATGTCCGCACCATCGAGCAGCAAGCGGCCACTGCTGCCGCGCTCGAAACCGGCAATAGTTCGCGCCAGGCGCGTTTTGCCGGAACTGTTACGCCCCAGGACCACCGTAATCTCACCGTCACGAAATTGTCCTGACAGCGGCGCGCTGTCAGGAATCAGGCAGAGGTTTTCAATCTCTAACATTGCGCCTCAACGGTGATGGATCGCCTATGCTAACAACATTTGTGAAAGTTGAATCATGAGCGACGACGAATGGTTTGAAATCTTCGACTCGCGCGGCCGGCTGCTCGGCCGGGAGCAGCGTGCACGCGTTCACCGCCAGGGTTTGTGGCACAAGTCCGCCCACGTCTTTCTGTTCGACGCCGCAAACCGCCTTTACCTGCAGCAGCGAACGCCAGAGAAAGATCTCTACCCCGGGCTGTGGGACTACAGCGTCGGCGAACACCTCAGCCCCGGCGAAACCTACCTCGCCGGCGCACAACGTGGTCTCCTCGAGGAACTGGGGATCAGCGGCGTCGAACTCAACGCGCTGGGTGGCGTCCAGTCTTCGCGCCATACGGCAGCCGGAATTCAGGACTGCGAACTGCAACAGGCATTTCGTGGCGAATATGACGGTCCGTTGCGAGCGGATCCGGTTGAGGTGAGCGAGGTGCGCAAACTCCATCTCGATGAATTAGAACGCTGGCTAAGCCGCGAGCCGGACGCCTTCACCCCCTGGTTCGCGCGTGACCTTGCCAACCACGGCTTCCTGCGCAATGCCGTCAAAGCACCGCTCGAGACCGACTGTTAGACTGGTCGCTACGCAATCCACTATCCAGGAACGGCTCTGAATCCGGATACCGACAGCAGCACTGAGCATCCCCGCGACCCTGCCAAGCGCATCGCGGGCGAGCTCGCTGCCAGTGAGCCTCACCGGCTGCAGCGTTATCGCGAAGACCGTTTCCTGCAGATTAATCTCGCAATCGTCACTGTCCTGTTCACACTCGGTGCGCTGGATCTGGTTGCAATGCAATCGCCGCTCGGCCATGCGGCACATTCGGTGCACGAATTGCTGGGAACCATGTGGTGGGGCCTGCTCATCGCGGTAGGCGTGATCGGCATTCTCGAAAAACTGCCGCAGGAGCTGATCATTTCCCTGCTTGGTCGTCCAGGCAGCAACAACGGTGTCTACCGTTCCGCCGTTGCCGGCGTGCTACTCGACCTGTGCAGCCATGGCATTCTCGCGGTCGGTGCCAAGCTCTACCAGCGCGGTGCGAGTGCCGGTCAGGTCATGGCGTTCCTGATCGCAAGCCCCTGGAATTCTCTGTCTCTGACAATAATCCTGGTCACCCTCATCGGTTTTGGCTGGACGCTTGCGTTCATCGCACTCTCCCTCGTCATCGCCGTCACGACCGGACTCCTCTTCGATTCTCTCGTGCGCCGCGGTTTTCTACCTGTGAACGGCCAGGCGGTTGCACTACCGGAACACTTTCCGGTGGCTGAGGAAGCCCGTCACGCCTTCCAGCAGAT
>CBDUDJ010000201.1:0-5266 GCA_965365885.1 uncultured Gammaproteobacteria bacterium | reverse complement strand
CTGGGTGATCTGGCTTTTTTCCACTCTGGGCTTCCTCATGAGCATTCCGGGCCAGACGATGGGCATGGCCGTGTTCACAGATACCTTCATCGATGCCTTCGGGCTGAGTCGAACGCAACTTTCATTCGCTTACTTCTGCGGCACGGTCGGTAGCGCGTTTTTGCTTACCCGCGCGGGTCGTCTCTACGATCGCGTTGGCGCGCGGGTAATGGTTGTCGGCTCTTCGATCGTGCTCGGCATTCTGCTCTTCTTCATCAGCATAGTGGATTGGCTCGGCGCAGGTCTGGTGGCGCTACTCGGGATCCCACTTGCGTTCGCGACGGCACCACTGATTCTGCTTGGCTACTTTGGCGTGCGTTTCGCCGGACAGGGGGTGTTGACGAACGCTTCGCGCAACGTGCTACTCGTCTGGTTCGAAAAACGCCGAGGTCTGGTCACTGGATTCCGTGGTGTGTTTGTCTCGCTCGGATTCTCCATCGCGCCGCTCATACTCGCGCTGTTGATCGATGAGTACGGCTGGCGTGGCGCGCTGTGGCTGATGGGCGGGATACTGATACTCGGGTTTACAAGCCTGGCATTAATATTCCTGCGTGATTCCCCTGCAGACTGCGGGCTGCTGGCAGACGGCGTGGTGTCGGCTTCCGGTCATCACACGGCAGCGGAATTCAGTGCTGACAAGAGCCTCGACGAAGCACGCCGCAGTCCAGCATTCTGGATATACAGCGCGGGGCTGTCTATCCATGCCTTGTTCGGTACCGCCGTCACTTTTCATATCGTCTCGATTTTCGAAGCTGCCGGTAGAGACAGAGTCGAAGCATTCGCTTACTTTCTACCCCAGGCTGTCGTTGCCACCAGCGTGAGCCTTTTCGGCAGTTGGCTCGCCGACAAGCATCGTCTGAAACCCTTCCTGCTCGTCATGCTCTGTGCCTTCCTGGTCGGCGCCATCGGCCTGCTCAACCTCACGAGCAGCTGGGGCTATGGCATGCTGGTGCTCGGGTTCGGTGCTGGCGGCGGTCTATGGGGCATTATTTCCAACCTTGCGTTCATCCGCCTGTTCGGCACGCTTCACCTGGGAGAAATCAGCGGCCTGAATACATCACTGACGGTCCTTGCCAGCGCGCTCGGGCCTTTCCTCTTCAGTCTCGGCTACGACCTGACGGGTTCCTATCAGGCACCTGAGCTGTTGTGCACAACAGTCATCGTAGGATTACTGGTAGCGGCGCTCGTCATCCGCCAGACTGCAGACGAGATTTCCTCTCACGCTTGAGTACATCGAGACGCGTTCGTTGCTAGCCTGCTGTGGTAAAAGGACTCTTCGTCTTACTGGGACAAAACCATGACAGAAATCGTTCCCGGCACCGTCGGTGTCGAAAAACGCGGCCACATCCTGCATATCTCCTTAGATCGGCAGAAAAAGATGAACGCGTTCACGCCGGAAATGTTTGCCGAGTTGGGCGAGGCTCTGACCAGGCTGGATGAATCCGCCGACCTGTGGGTTGGCATCATCAGCTTTGCTGGACAACACACCACCGCCGGACTCGATCTACCACTGTTCCGGGATTCCCTGCGCTCGGGTGATTCCGCTACCAACGATGACAAGGTCGACGCTTTCGGTTTGCATCGCCGCTGCCGCAAACCACTGGTGATGGCGGTACAGGGTGTGTGTTACACCATCGGGATCGAGATGATGCTCGGTTGTGACATCGTGGTGGCCGCGGACGATGCCAGATTCTGCCAGCTGGAGCCAAAACGTGGCCTGGCTGTATTCGGGGGCGCCAACATTCGCTACGTCGAGCGTGCCGGTTGGGGCAATGCGATGTACCATCTCCTGCGAGCCGATGAGTTCAACGCTGAGCGGGCTCTGCAGTTGGGTTTCGTGCAGGAAGTTGTCCCGGCTGGTGCCCAGGTTTCCCGTGCTGAAGAACTTGCCGCAGAGGTTGCCGCAAACGCACCCATCGCGATTCAGGCAATCAAAGCATCCGCGCTGGAATATCTGCACAACGGCGAAGCCGCCGCTGTCGCGATGATCCCCGAGATACGGCAACGGACCGCAAACTCGGCAGACGCGGCAGAAGGTCTCAAATCGTTCATCGAACGACGTGACCCTGTGTTTCAGGGAAAGTAACTACTCATCCGGGAAGGACGACATCATGAACGCAGAATTCCATTTCGATTTCGGCAGTCCGAATGCCTATCTGAGCCACCTCGTGGTACCGCAAATCGCGGCAAGAACAGGCGTGCGCATCGACTACGTCCCGGTTCTGCTCGGAGGCGTGTTCAAAGCCACCGGCAATGCCTCACCGGCGGTTACGCTGCAGGGCATCAAAAACAAAGGTGAGTATCAGCGCCTGGAAACCCAGCGTTTTCTCGCAAAACACGACATTACCAGCTATGCCGCCAATCCTTTTTTTCCGGTGAACACGTTGCAGATCATGCGCGGTGCCGTGTTTGCCAGCAGGCAGGATTACTTCGAGCGCTACATCATTGAGGTATATCGGCACATGTGGAGCGAACCGAAGAAAATGGATGAAGCCGACGTCATTCGCGATGCGCTGCTGGCATCCGAGCTGCCGGCGGATGAGATCATCGCAGGCATGCAGGACCCGGAAGTCAAACAGCAACTGATCGCCAACACCGAGGCATCAGTCGAACGGGGAACTTTCGGCTCACCCACCTTCTATGTCGACGATGAGATCTTTTTCGGCAAGGACAGACTTGTGGACTTCGAAGAAGAAATCCAGCGAACCAGCTAAAAGGAGCAGCGAAAAAATGAAAACGTCTATAGCCATCGGCGGCTACTCGCGCGCCGACATCAGCGCCGCCGTTACGTTCGTGCAGGAAGCCGAACGGGTTGGTGTCGACTCCGTGTGGTCTGCGGAGGCCTGGGGACAGGATGCGGTCACCTCGCTTGCTTACCTCGCGGGGAAAACCAGCAAGATCAAACTGGGCTCCGGCATCATGCAGATCAGTGCGCGCACACCGAGTATGACCGCGATGACGGCCATGTCGCTGAACGCCATCTCCGGCGGCCGCTTCATGCTCGGGCTCGGCGTCAGTGGTCCACAAGTCGTCGAAGGATTACACGGTGTCGCCTACAAGGGGCCACTGACGCGTCTGAAGGAGACCGTCGAGATCGTGCGCCTTGCGTTCAACGGTGAAAAACTTGCCTATGAAGGCAAGTACCATCTCCTGCCGCGCCCGGGGGGAGAAGGCAAAGCACTGCGGATCGATCAACCCCCTGTCGACATACCGATCTTCCTGGCAACGCTGGGCCCCAAAGCGCTGGAATACACGGGTGCAGCGGCCAATGGCTGGCTGGGGACTTCGTTCTCGCCGGATCATGCCGATGCGCATCTGGACTACATCCGCCGCGGCGCTGCAGAAGCCGGGAGATCGATTGAGGACATCGAACTGCACGCAGCCTGCAGTGTGGCAATCGGCGATGACGTGCAGGGGCTCATCGATTCCCGCAAACCAGGCGTCGCGTTTCAGATGGGTGCAATGGGATCTGCGAATACGAACTTTTACAACGAAGCGTTCCAACGGGCCGGCTACAGCGACGATGCCCTGGCGATTCAGTCACTGTGGTTGGAGGGCAAACGCGAAGACGCTGCAGCGCGTGTTCCCGATGCCATGGTGACCGAGTTTCAGGCCATAGGCACGCCGGAGATGGTCCAGGAGCGATTCAGAACTTATGCCGCTGCTGGAATAAATGCGCTGGGTCTTCGCATCGACGGTGACAGCGATACTGAACGCATGCAGACCCTCGAACAGACGATGGACCTGATCAACGGAATCAACTAGGCGCGGCCTTGCGAAGCACGTCGCCGTAGCCGAACGACAGGCAATCGAGTTGTGCGAAAAAACCTTTGTCGGCCAGCACTTGGTGCAGCGCTGGCAGCCGGTAACAGGGTACCGCTGCGTTCAAGTGATGCTCGAGGTGAAAGTTTACGTAGTTCGGCGCAACGAAGAGACGCTCCCACCAGGCAACGACCGTCGTGCAGGTATTCTCCCGGGCGTCCGCACTCAATCGATCCAGGGCCACGCCATGCTCGCCGATGAAGCGCAAGCGGGTAATCAGCTGATGCACCGTCAGGTAAGCCAACCACCACAAAGCGTATGCCCAGGGTGCGCCTGCCAGCCACAAAATTGTGAAGAGTCCGAAGTGCGAAAACAGAAAAGGAGCGTTGCGCTGCAGACTCATTCTCGAGACCTGAGCCTTCAGCGATTTCACACCCGTACGGCCGCTGATATCGCGTAAGAATTTTCGTTTCAGTGCAGCTCGGTCGGTGGGATAGACGTTGGCCATTTCCATATCCGGATCTTCAGCAGTCCCGGCGAACCTGTGGTGCTTGAGGTGGTAGCTGCGATAGGCGTAGAGCGACGTGTTCAACAAACCACCGCATAGCCAATGGCCGACAACATCGTTCAACCATTTAGTTTGAAAGTACACGCTGTGTGAGCATTCGTGGTAGATCACCGCCAGACCCAGCTGCCGGCCACCGAGAACGAGTGCTGCGAGAATCACAGTCAGCGGATTGAACCAGAGTACGGGTAAGGCGAACGCAACGGCGATCAGCGCCAGATTGATCCCCAGCATCAAAAACGCCCGTGCATCGGAGCGCTGCAGAAAAGGCTGAATCTCTGCATCGCTGAGCACGTCGCTCAATCGGCTCGCCTGAGGTGTTGCCAGGGTTGGTTGCACTGCCAGAGCTGAGTGAATTGTTTCCATTCAAGCTTTATTACACAAATCGACCCGATCAGTCAAATTGTGTTATATAGACGGCGTGTACGATCTCGACATTACCGCCCGGGAACTGATCCTGGCCCTCATTGATTCCACCGCAGTGGAATCGCTCACGGCAGGCTACTTCATTGCCGCGGGTAATCTATTCGACCTTGAGTCGAGCTCGGTTCGCGTCGCGCTGGCCCGCCTCCTCAAAGACAATTCGCTGGTTCAGGTCGAGCGCGGCGTCTATGGCCTTGGCTCGCGCGGCGGCGAACTCCACAGCATGGTCAGAAACTGGTCGAGTGTGGAGCGTGGTCTCAAAGCGTGGAACGGTGGTTGGCTCGTAGCGTTTCTCGGTCACCTCAAACGCATCAACAAATCTCAGGTCCGGGGCCGTGAACGGGCGTTGCGATTGCTCGGTTTCGCCGCAACCGATTTCGGACTCTGGCTGCGGCCAGACAACCTGATGGAGCCGCTGACCACGACGCGGTCCCGGCTTGTGCAACTTGGTCTGGATGAGACGGCGATGCTTCCAAG
>CBDUDJ010000200.1:0-5280 GCA_965365885.1 uncultured Gammaproteobacteria bacterium | reverse complement strand
GGGTCGAGAACTCGCTGGTCGCGGGCTGGTAGATCTGTGTGCCCACGAGGTCGGCGGGCAACAGGTCGGGGGTGAACTGGATGCGGCTGAAGTCGAGCTGCATCGCCTGAGCGAGCGCCTTTACGGCAGTAGCGTCGTCTACGAGCGGCATCGACATCGTTACGAAGTGAACAATCACTACATACCGCAACTGGAAAAGTGTGGTCTGGCGGTAGCTGGGCGATCTGAAGATGGTGAACTCGTCGAGATGATCGAGTTGCCGGATCATCCCTGGTTCGTCGGGTGCCAGTTTCATCCGGAATTTACCTCTTCGCCCCGCGAAGGCCACCCGTTATTCTGCGGTTTCATCAGTGCTGCCAACGAGCATGCGGATCTCGAACCGGCCCTGAAAGATGGCACATCGAGTTAAGCTGCTGCTAGGCAAAGAAAATGCAGCTATGTGATTTTGAAGTTGGCAATGATCAGCCGCTGTTCCTGATTGCGGGACCTTGTGTCGTCGAGTCCGAAGGACTCGCGCTGGAAACTGCCCAGGCACTTTCCGAGATCGCAGCTGATCTGGGCATTCCGTATATCTATAAAAGCTCTTTCGACAAAGCCAACCGCTCTTCCCACGAGAGCTTCCGCGGCCCCGGTTTGGAGGAAGGATTGCGGGTGCTCGAGAAAGTAAAGAACGAATTGAAACTGCCCGTACTTACCGACGTCCACGAGGACACACCACTGGATGAAGTCGCATCCGTAGTGTCGGTGTTGCAGACGCCGGCCTTCTTATGCCGACAGACGAATTTCATTCAGAACGTCTGTCAGCAGGGGTTGCCGGTTAACATCAAAAAAGGCCAGTTCCTGGCCCCGGGTGACATGGCGAATGTGGTCGCCAAAGCGGTGGCGACCGGTAATTCTCAGATCATGGTCTGCGAGCGTGGTGCCAGTTTCGGCTACAACAATCTGGTTTCGGATATGCGCGGTCTGGCGATCATGCGCCAGACCGGGGCTCCAGTCGTGTTTGATGCGACTCATTCTGTGCAGATGCCTGGCGGCCGTGGCACGACGTCGGGTGGCCAGCGGGAGATGGTGCCGGTCCTCGCTCGTGCTGCGGTAGCAGCCGGTGTTGCCGGGCTTTTCATGGAGTCTCACCCGGATCCTGACAAGGCGTTGTCCGATGGACCTAACTCCTGGCCAATCGATATGATGCGCCCGTTGCTCGAGCAGTTGCTCGAGCTCGACACGGTAGTTAAATCCAGGCCCTACATAGAAGACGTGTACGGGGCGCGAGCAAACCCAAGCGGAATAATTGATGAGTAAAATTGTAGAAGTACGGGCCCGCGAGATCCTGGATTCCCGTGGCAATCCAACTGTAGAAGCTGACATCTACACAGCATCGGGTGCGTTCGGCACAGCGTGTGTGCCGTCAGGCGCGTCAACCGGGTCACGTGAAGCACTTGAGTTGCGTGATGCAGACGCTACACGCTATCTCGGCCGCGGCGTCAGCCAAGCTGTGCTGAACATCCAAGAGCAGATCGCGCCGGCTATCATCGGCATGGATTGTGCCGGGCAGCGAGTCTTGGATGCGGCACTGGTGGAGCTTGATGGCACGCCGAACAAATCCGCGCTCGGCGCCAATGCCATACTGGCCGTCTCGCTGGCAGCTGCGAAAGCTGCGGCTGCTGCAGGTGGCCAGCCCCTGTTTCAACACATCAACGCCCTCGTCGGTGGCCGGGACATGCGCATGCCGGTGCCTATGATGAACATCATCAATGGTGGGGTCCACGCTGACAACAACGTCGATATTCAGGAGTTCATGATTCAGCCGATTTCAGCGCCGACATTTCGCGAAGCTTTACGATGCGGTGCGGAAGTCTTCCACGCCTTGCGCGACGTTCTGCAGGCTCGCAACCTTGCGACATCCGTTGGGGATGAGGGAGGCTTCGCGCCGAATCTGGATTCCAACGAAGAGGCGCTGGCCGTCATCGGTGAAGCAGTGGTGAATGCAGGCTATCGGCTGGGCGAAGACGTCACCCTCGCGCTGGATTGTGCCGCTTCGGAATTTTACGCCGATGGCACTTATACCCTGGCCGGTGAGGGCGCAAGCTATGACAGCGAGGGCTTTACGGATTATCTGGCGAAACTGATCGATTCTCATTCGATCATCTCAATCGAAGACGGTTTGGACGAAAACGATTGGGACGGCTGGGCGGCAATGACGAGAAAAATTGGCAGCAGAGTGCAGCTCGTAGGTGATGATCTGTTCGTGACGAATACCGACTTTCTTGCCGATGGCATACAGCGCTCAATTGCAAATGCAATACTGATCAAGCTCAATCAGATAGGAACGCTGTCGGAAACTCTCGACACCATTGCAATGGCGCAGGACGCCGGGTATGGCGTGGTGATTTCACACCGCTCCGGTGAAACCGCAGACACAACGATTGCTGATCTTGCTGTTGCCACGGGTGCCGGGCAGATCAAAACCGGCTCATTATCCCGTTCGGATCGGGTGGCGAAATACAATCGGCTCCTGCGTATCGAAGAGGATCTGGGAGATCGTGCAGTGTATCGTGGGCTTCTCGAATTCGAGCGCGAATCACCCCTCTAATGATGCGCATTGCCTGAATCCTGCAGATGCGAATTTTTATCACCGTGCTGATCGTTGCCGCTTTGTATCTTCAATACAAAGCCTGGTTCAGTGACGTCGGCAATGGTGTCGCTGAACGCCTGACAGTGGAAGTTGCCGAGCAACAGCGTCGCTCGGAAGTTCTCAAAGAGCGCAATCAGATTCTGACCGCTGAGGTCATTGCCCTGAAGAACGGACCAGGAGCTCTGGAATCGAGGGCTCGCAGCGATCTGGGAATGATCAAACAGGGGGAGACCTTCTACCTCGTAACTGACGTCAAATGATGGATCGGTGGCCAAGCGCCTGCCGGGTTGGAAAGCTTCCTGCAGGATTCAAAACCCGGCTTGAGGATTTTGTTGTAACAGAGCAACTCGAATTCGAACCTACGGGTGATGGTGAGCATTTGTATCTAAGCGTTGAGAAGTGCAACGTCTCCACGCCTGAGGTCGCGCAGATGCTGGCCAGGCGATTCGCGGTGCCGGGTCTGGACGTTTCGTATGCCGGCATGAAGGACAAAAAAGCGCTTGCGCGGCAATGGTTCAGTGTCCGTGGCGGTGGTGAAGATACGGTTGTACCGGGTGAACTCGCACCCGGCGTGCGACTTCTGGAGTTGCGTCGTCATCAGCGCAAACTCAAACGCGGTCAGATTGCGCACAACCACTTTGCAATTAAGTTGCGTGGGTCTGTGGACGATGACTGGACTGTGCGGCTGGCAAACCTCGCCGCCAGAGGTGCCCCGAACTACTTCGGCCCGCAGCGCTTTGGCCGGGACAACGTCGAGCGCGCCTGTAGCTGGCTGCCACATCGGCGCTCGAGGCGAATTTCAAAATTCAAACATGGGTTGTATCTCTCGGTGTTGCGCAGTTTCCTTTTCAACGAAGTGCTGGCTGCAAGAGTGACTGCCGGGAACTGGGACAGGCAAGTGACGGGTGAGGCGACCCAGCATGGCCAGCCGACCGGACCGTTGTGGGGCCGCGGCCGCTCGCCGGTGCAGGCCCAGGCGCGAGAGATTGAAGCGACTGCACTCGCGCCGCATGGACAAGTGTGCCTTGGTCTGGAGTATGCAGGTTTGTCGCAGCAGCGTCGTTCGCTGGTGTCGAAGCCGCAGGAAATGAGTTGGGAGAAGCTGGCGGACGATGAGTTGCTCGTTCGATTTGCTCTGCCGGCAGGAAGCTACGCTACAAGTTTGTTGGGAGAAGTATTTTCACTCGAGAGTCCGCCGCATGAATAAATTTGATCTCGACGGAATAGGGATGACATCCCAGCGGACACGCGATCGCCTGGTGCAACGTCTGCTGGAGCAGGATATCAGCGACGAACTCGTACTCTCCGCGTTCAGCAGCGTTCCGCGCCACATTTTTGTCGATGAGGCGCTGGCGCATCGTGCCTATGAAGATTCAGCGTTACCTATTGGCCACGGCCAGACAATCTCGCAGCCGTTTGTCGTTGCACTGATGACGCAAACACTACTCGACCAGCCGCGACCGAGGATTCTCGAAGTCGGTACTGGATCGGGTTACCAGACTGCCATTCTCGCAAGCCTGCCGGGGCTGGTCAGCAAGGTGTATTCGATTGAGCGCCTGCTGCCGCTGCTGGATAGAGCGCAGGAGCGACTGCTGGCAATGCGTTGTTACAACGTGCGCTATCGGCATGGCGACGGCTACCTCGGCTGGCCTGAAGATGCGCCGTTCGATGGGATTGTGGTAACTGCCGCGCCGCGCTCTGTGCCGCAAGTTCTGCTCGACCAGCTGGCACCGGGAGGCCGAATGGTGGTTCCGGTCGGTGGCGACGAAATACAGGAGTTGCAGGTCTTTGACCGCAACGAGGACGGATTTTCGATGCAGACGGTCGAATACGTCCGCTTTGTACCGTTGCTCAAAGGGGTCCACTAATGGGTACGCGGCTCGCAGAGGCCCCGCGTCGCCCGGCGGGTTGGTTCGGGTTGTACATCCGCGGCCTGGCAATGGGTATTGCAGAAGTCGTGCCTGGAGTGTCCGGCGGCACGATTGCATTCGTCAGCGGTATTTATCAGGAACTGATCGACACGATTGCCGGTCTGCGGCCGACTGCTTTGCTTGTGCTGGTGCGGCAGGGTCCGCGCGCTTTCTGGAGGGTTCACAATCTTAAGTTTCTCCTCATTCTTGGCGGCGGCATGCTTACGGGCATCATCATCTTTTCGCAATTCATCGCGACCTGGCTGGCCGCTGCCAGGCCGGTGGTATGGGCATTCTTCTTCGGCGTGATCGCGTACTCGATTGTGCTGCTCGGGCTACCGCGGGAACGGCGCAGGTTCCTCCTCTTTGCACCGCTGGGCGTGTTGGCAGGTCTGGGTTTTGCGCAACTCGAACCATTGGGTAGCGCCGCAGCGCTCTGGTTGTACTTTGTGGGTGGCATGATTGCGGTCTCTGCCTGGTTGCTGCCAGCAATCTCGGGCAGTTTCGTGCTGCTGATCATGGGGTTGTACGAAGGGGTGATCGGCGCGCTAGCCAGCTTTGAGTGGCCGATTCTGTTCAGTCTTGCCGCCGGTTGTGTGGTTGGACTGCTGGCCTTCGCCAATCTGCTGTCGTGGTTGCTGCGCAGGTATAGCGAACCACTGTTGAGCCCGATTGCCGGAATCGTGATTGGAAAAACCAATCTGCCGCTGGTGTTCGAAGGTGAGGCGGTGTTCCATA
>CBDUDJ010000199.1:0-5285 GCA_965365885.1 uncultured Gammaproteobacteria bacterium | reverse complement strand
GCCTGGTCATCGAGGGCACGTAAAGCACGGAGGTGTCCGGATCAAAGGCTGCACCCGTCCACTCGGCACCGCCGCCATCTCCAGGAAGCTGGATAGTGCCGCGTAACGATGGCGGTGTGAAAAGTCCGCCATAGTCGAACTTACTGATGATCTCCAGCGCTTCTGCGCGAAGCTCCGGGGTGTAATCGATCAGCATGTCTTCTGTTATACCCTGCAGCTCAAAGGGCGCAGGACGAGTTGGAAACGGTTGCGTTGCTGCCGTGCGTTCGCCCGGAACTTCGCTCTGCGGAACAGGCCTCTCTTCAATCGGCCATACCGGTTCACCGGTTATCCGGTCCAGCACATACACAAAACCCTGCTTCGAGATCTGGGCAACGGCCTTGATCGGTCGTCCATCCACGGTGATGTCCACCAGGTTGGGTGCGGCTGGCAGGTCGTAGTCCCACAAACCGTGATGCACCATCTGATAGTGCCAGATCAACTCACCGGTCTGCGCATCCAGGCACACGAGGCTTTCACCGTACAAGTTGTCGCCAAGCCGTTGTCCGCCATACCAATCGTTGCCTGGCGTACCAAACGGCAGATAGACGTAACCGAGCTCGGGATCTGCACTCATGAGCGTCCACACGTTGGTGGCACCCGTAACCTTCCACGAGTCGTTTTCCCAGGTTTCGTTACCCGGTTCACCGGCTTGTGGAATGGAGTGGAAAATCCAGCGCTGTTCACCGGTATTCACATCGAATCCGCGCACGTAACCCGGCGGCAAATCGGTCTGCCGCTTGGCGAGGTAGCGCATCACCGGCAGATCGAAGACGACCGATCCCAGCACGACGGTATCTCCGACAATCGTGGGAGCGGCAACCACGGAGTAGAAAGATCGATCCACCTCGCGCCCCAGACCCTGGGTGAGGTCGATCCTGCCGTTGGCGCCGAACGTCTCATCCGGCAAGCCTGTGTCGGCATCCAGCGACCAAAGATAGGCGTTGTTGGTACCCATCAATATCCGCCGCTTGGCACCGCTCTCCCAGTACGCAACTCCCCGATGATTGAAACCCAGATTGGCCGGTCGGCCTGATTCCCAGGTCTTTGTGTCGAAAAGCCAGTTCTGTTTGCCTGTTGCGGCGTCGAGCGCCACAACCTGGCCGAGCGAAGTACTGATGTAGAGGGTATTTCCAACTTTGATCGGCGTGCTTTTGAAACCCAGCGGAGTGAACTCGGGGTTGGCCTCGACCATGGCGTTATCAGCGGACTCCCAGACCCAGGCAACCTGCAGGTTGCGCACTGTCCCGGCATTGATCTGGTCGATCTCGGTGTATTTCGATGAGCCTTGAGTGTTGGCGTAATGCGGCCAGTCGTAGTCGGTTATGACGACCTCGGGCTCAGGCGGATTCGGCGTGCAGGCTGCTGCGATGAGTACAACGACTGCGGCAACTAGCGGTCTGTGGTATCTCAATTAGCCACCCTTAATCCTTCTTTGGAAAGTGAACGAACAACGCAACTCACTGACCGATCATCGGCCCTCACGTTTTTCGTGAGAGCCAATGCAGCCAGCGGGCAGATCGGTGTTAGTTCTGGCTTAAAGTAAGAAGCGCAGCCTCTCCCTCAGCATCGTACTGGGCGTCGAGACAGATAACTTCCAGCACACCACCTTCCAGCGCAGGCGGCGGAATGGGGTTGTTTGACAGGCAGATGTGGCCTTCATTGCTGAAACTCATATCCCGTGTATAGGTGCCAGCCAGAGGAACCGGATAGACGACAAATCGCTCTTCACTCGGGATAAACCGGTAGATGCGATCGGTCATGTTCTCATTGAGCCAGATTTCCTGAGTCTGCGGATGCACACCCAGGGCATAAGGCGCAGGTCGGTAACCTTCGGCAAATTCCGGCATTTCGTATACCGTGCTCTCAAAGCCATCGACGTCGATTCGCGCCAACTCGCCTTCCGAATAACCTGTCACCCAGAGGATGCCTTCCTTATCGAAGTGCATGCGGCGCGGACCGCGCACCGGGGAATCGTATTCGGTGATTTCCAGCGTGACAGGATCGACACGGCCGATCTTGTCGCCAAACAGCCGGCCGTACCACATCGAGTCATCAATCGGGTTGATATCGATGCCGTAGGGCTGTGTGCCTCCGGAGATGCCACCCGGTACGACATGCGGCAGGTCCAGAATGGTGAATTTTCCGCCGATCGGGTCCAGCCGACCAACTTTCTCGGAACCGGCCAGCGTGAACCAGACAATGCCTGCAGCATCAACGCGAATGGTGTGCGGGTAAACAGCACCCGATTCGCGCGGAATTTTGTGCGAAGCCTCCCACTCGTTGGTGTCCGGATTGAACACGCCGATGCTGGTGCTGCCGGTGTTAGTCACGTAGTACTTGCCATCAAGACCCATGTCTAACGAGTGCGGACCATGCCGATCGGTCGGGTTGAAGAGACCCACTTCGCTACCTTCATTCGGGTTACCTTCATGGAACTTCATCGCATCGCCATCAGCCTGCAATATGTAGTCGGACTGCCCCGTGCGTGGATCAGTTACCACCATGTGGTCGAGACCCTGATCCACCGTGTAGATCAAACCGTTGGTCGGGTGAACGATGGAGTCATGGGGCACGTAGGCCCGATCCAGAGAGTATTCGTAGATCTTAGCGGTACCGAGTGACTTATCCAGCGGAAACACTGGCCGCACCGACACCGGCTTGCCGTCAAAGCCTTTCGAGAGAATCACCGAGCGCTCGTCTCTGAGAACCGAATCGAAGTTACCGACCATCCGATGCATCCGCTCAATGGTGACCGCCCATGATTCGGGCGTGCGAGGCACACGGGTGAACGGGTTACCCAGTTGATGACACGACAGGCAATCCCGCTGAAACTGATACCGGTTGAAATTGGCGTCGTCACCGGCTTCAAAGGGAAGATTGCCGAAGTGATACGCAGCAGGGAGGCTATCGGAAATTTCCTCATCGCTGGTCATGGCGTACATGACCAGATCTTCCTCGGCCTTTGAGGCTGCAGCGAGTTCGACCGTACCATTGGCATCCCGGTAATACGGCGTCCGGGCGCGCACGCTCAGCGTGCCGTGCAGCCGCGTTGCCAACTGATACTTGCCTTGTGGGCTAGTGTAGACCGACTCCGAAACACCAGTAACATCATTGGTAACCCGGACCAGCACGCCCTCGAGCAGCTTGCCGTCTGAATCTTTGATAGTGCCGGTCAACATACCCGCGCAGAGCGGTAGTGAGATGATGGCTGCCATGAGCAAACAGATGCTCGTGCTGAGTTTTTTCATTCGTTTAGATCCCCCGAAAGTTCTGAATTCGTCGTGCGGTAATTGAGAATTAGGACAACCCGCCATCTTACAGCAACCGGGTGACTGTGAGAATGCCCGATTTGCAGCGATCCGCGCAGGCTGACGCGCTATGGTCAGTTCGGCGCCATGCCGCAGGGAAGACGCCTCAAAGGAACGTTTATGTCTGACGCGCAGGTCAAAGGCCACTTCAGCGAGCTGACGATCGTCAACTACTCGGCGATGTACATGCCAGTCTCGATGGTGCTTCTGCCACTGGCCGTCTATGTCCTGCCCTACTACGTTGAGCTCGGTATCAGCCTTTACACCATGTCGGCAATCATTCTCGCCGCACGGTTATCAGATGC
This sequence comes from uncultured Gammaproteobacteria bacterium, assembly GCA_965365885.1. Taxonomy (GTDB): domain Bacteria; phylum Pseudomonadota; class Gammaproteobacteria; order Pseudomonadales; family Azotimanducaceae; genus SZUA-309. The sequence continues at coordinate 1,630 of CBDUDJ010000199.1, read as the reverse complement.
CTTCACCGATCCCCTGATCGGCGTCCTCAGCGACAGGACCAAACACCGCTGGGGCAGGCGTAAACCCTGGATTGCCGGTGGTGCGCCGCTGCTGATGCTGTCGCTGTATATGTTGTTTGTACCGCCGCAAGATCCCTCAGCATGGTACTTCGGGTTCTGGGTCGTGCTTCTTTACTTTGCTTTCACGCTTGTCGATCTGCCTTACTTCGCCTGGGGTGCCGAGCTGTCGCCGCTCTACAACGAGCGCACCAAGATCACCGCGCGCCGCGAACAATTTCATTTCGCTGGTACGGTCACCTTCAATCTGCTGCCGCTCATTGCTGCCACTGCTATTTATCTGTCACGTGCGGATCTGAGTTCTTTCGGAGAAGTAATCACCACTTTCTCGGCAGATTTTGTCAGCATCATGCAGGAGCGGGCGGGCCACATCGATGTGATTCTGCAATGGCTCGCCAATTTCGTGCTGGTGCTGGTGCCGATCACCTTCCTGATGGCGCTTCTATTCGTCCCAGAGCCAGCCCAGCAGGTCATACCGAGACGCAAGCCCACCTTTTTAGCCAGTCTACGGGTCGTCAAACGTAACGGTCCCTTTCTACGGCTGATGGTCTGCTACACCGTCAGTGTGCTCGGCGCCGGAATGACCGCGGTGCTCTCTTACTTCTTTGTTAAACACGTGATCGGAGCTGGCGAGCTTTATCCGATCTATCTGCTGGTCTATTACCTCAGTTCAGTCCTTGGACTGCCGCTCTGGACGCGTCTTGCACGCAAGATCGGCAAACACCGTGCTTACAGAGTGTCGATACTGTGGTTCGCTTTCTGGGCATCGTGGATACCCTTCATCCCATCGGGAATGTTCGGTGTGTTCCTCGTCATCATGTGCTTCAAGGGTTCTGCCGTTGGTGCGCTGCTTGCCTTTCCAGCTGCCATGGCCGCCGATGCGGTAGACATCGACTCGGCAAGAACCGGTGAACAGCGTGCCGGCCTGTACTTCTCCATCTGGGGCCTGCTGAATAAAGGCGCCAATGCTCTCGGTGGTGCATTCGGCTTCGCTGCTGTGGCATTTGTCGGCTTCGATGCGCTGGCCGATCCGGAGTTGGTGGGTACTGCCGAGGGCAACTCACGAGCTTCACTCATCTGGCTTGCGGTTCTGTACTCGATCGTGCCTGCCGGGTTCAAGCTGCTCGCGCTGCCATTCATATGGAAATATCCACTCACCGAGGAACGACAGATTAGAATTCGTGATCGACTGGACCGCCGCGGGGTCGCGGTGCAGTCACAGTTGGCCAAACAGGGAAGTTGAGAGCGTGGCGGACGCAGATTCAGTACGCAGTTTTTTCTCCACCCGTCTGCCGATCGTCCTGTACTGCCTGGTCGGGGTGGGATTGTTGTTTCAGGGCGTGCGGTATTTGAGCGCCACCGAGATCATGCCTTATCACCTGGCTGTAGTGGCTGCGGACTGGCAAAACCTGGGCCAGGAATATCAAACATTGTTACTCGGTCTGCTGAAAGGTTTTGGTGCCGGATCGCTCGGTGTAGGCCTGGCGATCATTCTGCTGGCACTTGTGCCTCTGCGTCGTGGTGAGAGTTGGGCAAGATGGGCAATACCTCTGGTTGCCGCAACTTATACCGC
>CBDUDJ010000198.1:0-5308 GCA_965365885.1 uncultured Gammaproteobacteria bacterium | reverse complement strand
ACTCCACCGACTGCGTGAGAAACGATTCTCGGTCAAGATCTTCGAGGCAGGAGAAGACCTTGGCGGCATCTGGTACTGGAACTGCTATCCCGGGGCGCGCGTGGATTCACATGTTCCGAACTACGAATTTTCGATCAAAGAGGTCTGGGAGGATTGGAACTGGTCCGAACGCTATCCCGGCTGGGACGAGCTGCGCCAATACTTTGCCCACGTAGATAAAAAGCTCGATCTCTCCAGAGACATCCAGTTCAACACCTGGGTCAGTGGCGCAGAGTTTGATGAACACAACAATCAATGGATCGTCCACACGGCAGACGGTAAAGAGACCCGCACACGCTTTCTTATTGCGTGTATGGGTTTCGCCGCTAAACCCTACCTTCCCGACTACGAAGGACTCGAGTCGTTTGCAGGACCTTGTTATCACACCGCTCACTGGCCGCAGGAAGGGCTTGATATGAGTGGCAAGCGGGTTGCCGTCATCGGCACCGGTGCGAGCGGTGTCCAGGTTGCACAGGAAGCAGCAGCGGTTGCGTCACATCTGACCGTGTTTCAGCGCACGCCGCAGATGGCACTACCCATGCAACAACGAAAGCTCGACGCAGAAGTACAGCAGAAACAGAAGTCATCCTACGCTGCCAAGTTCAGACAGCGGGCAGTTTCCGGCTCAACGCTGATCGACGTCGTTAACGACGAGCGCGCGGCAAATGAAGTTTCAGAAGAAGTGCGCCAGGCGATCTTCGAAGCCGCCTGGCAGAAAGGCGGTTTTCAGTTCTGGTTCGGTACGTTCAGCGATATTCTCTTCGATGAGGAGTCAAACCTCCTGGCTTATGAGTTCTGGCGCGACAAGACCCGGGCGAGAATTAACGATCCGCGGACACAGGAACAATTGGCGCCGATGATACCGTTGCATCCGTTTGGCACTAAAAGGCCGTCGCTGGAACAGAACTTCTTCGAGATATTCAATCAGAGCAATGTAGATCTCGTGGACCTGCGAGAGTCGCCAATTCAAAAAATTACAGCCACCGGACTTGAAACCTCTGCAGGTGCTCACGAGTTCGACATCCTGGTGCTGGCAACAGGTTTCGACGCAAGCACCGGAAGTTTTACCCAAATCGATTTGCAGGGCATCGACGGCAAACGCCTGGATGATATCTGGTCAGACGGTGTCAGAACCCATCTTGGCTACGCCATCCCGCATATGCCCAATCTGCTGGCGCTGTATGGCCCGCAGAGTCCCACGGCGTTCTGCAACGGCCCTACCTGTGCTGAAGTTCAGGGTGACTGGGTGGTCGAATGCCTGTCGTATCTGCGTGATCACGATCACTCGAGGATCGAGGCGACGGAGGACGCCGCAGCAAGCTGGGCTGCGCACATCGCGGAAATCGGCGACGCCAGTCTCTTTACCCGGACCGACTCGTGGTACATGGGGGCCAACATCCCCGGCAAACGGCGGGAGTTGCTCTACCACATAGCCCCCCAGGCCTACATTGAACAGTGTCAGGCTGCGGCAGCGGCGGGTTATGAGGGTTTTGAACTGAGCTGACAGGGACACGCGTGCCAGATTTTGACGTAATCGTCATCGGCGCTGGCCACAACGGCCTTACGTGTGCCGGTTATCTGGCACGTGCGGGGTTGAAGGTTAAAGTTCTGGAGCGCCGATCTGTCGTCGGCGGTGCTGCAGTTACAGAAGAATTTCATCCGGGTTATCGAAACTCCGTTTACGCCTACGGGGTCAGTCTGCTCCATCCGGAGGTCATCAGTGACCTGGAATTGGCCCGCTATGGACTGGAGATTATTGAGCGGCCCGCGGGGAACCTCAGCTTGCTGATAGATGATCAGCTACACATTCCCCGAGATCTGCAGCAGGCACAACGCGAAGTTGCGCGCTTTTCGGCACAGGATGCCGAGCGGTACAAGGAATACGAGGAGCGAATAAGCGCGGTGGCACTGGCACTGCGCGAGCTTGCGATGAGCACGCCGCCGAATCTCAGCGGCGGATGGCGCAACGTCTTAAGGCTCCTGAAGACCGGAAACGTCTTGCGGAAACTCAATCGCCAGCAGCGCGGTGATCTGGCGGAACTCATGACCCGGTCGCTGGGCGACTACCTCGACGGATGGTTCGAAAGCGAAGCGCTCAAAGGCATTCTGGGTGTTGAATGCGTGATCGGTAATTTTGTCGACCCTTATCAGAGCGGCACCGCGTACGTGTTGCTGCATCACGCGTTCGGGGAAGTAAATGGGCAGACTGGCGCGTGGGGCCACGCCAAGGGCGGAATGGGTGCAATCACCCAGGCCATGGCGGCATACGCCAGCGCACAGGGTGTGGACATCGAAACCGAAGTAACCGTTCGAGAAATCTGCGTCGATGCCGCTAACGTTTGTGGTGTTGTTACTCAAGACGGAACGAAATTCACCACCCGAGTCGTTGCAGGCAACGTCCACCCGAAGACACTTCTCACGAAGTTGCTGGATCCCAACCTGCTGCCACCGGACGCGCGGCGCCGCATCGACGCCTATCGCAGTCACTCCGCAACTTTTCGCATGAACGTGGCATTGAGTGAGTTGCCAAGATTCACGACTCTAGCCGCGCAGTCAGACGAGTTGCTTCGCGGCACCATCGAAATCTGTCCATCTCTGGAATACATGCGACAAGCCTATCGCGACGCACTCACCCACGGCTGGTCCAAAGCACCCATCGTTTCGATGTGGTTGCCAACCACTCAGGACGACACGCTCGCACCGCCAGGTGGTCATGTTGCAAGTCTCTTCTGCCAACACTTCCAACGCCACCTGCCACAGGGCCAATCCTGGGACGATGTCGCTTCCGATGTTGCCGACCATGTTATAAATACCGTAGATCAGTACGCACCAAACTTCTCCGCATCGATACTCGGCCGGCAGATCAAATCGCCGCTGGATATCGAACGCGACCTCGGCATGGTGGGAGGCGACATATTTCACGGCGCATTACACCTGGATCAACTGTTTTCACTGCGTCCCATCGTTGGCCATGCGGACTACCGGATGCCGGTGCGAGGCCTTTACCTGTGTGGTTCCGGCGCCCATCCGGGTGGTGGCGTGAGCGGTCTGCCCGGGCGCAATTGCGCCAAGGAAATTGTGCGGGACATCAGCTGACACCTGATTGGAGAATCTCGATGCCCCTGATTAACCGATTTTCGATTCACAATCTTTTACACCGATTCGTGCTGGCTGCGCTCGCTTGCCTGTTTTTGTTGAGCCAGACATCTTGCAGCAAACAATCACCCGCATCAGTAGATCGTGATCAACCAGTGAGACCAAATATCGTGTTGGTGCTCGTCGATGATCTGCGTTGGGATGAACTCGGCGTTGCCGGGCACCCTTACATTCAAACACCCAACATTGATCGCGTGGCCACCACCGGCGCCTACTTTCAGAATTCCTTCACGACAACCGCATTGTGTTCACCCAGCCGCGCAAGTTTTTTAACGGGACAATATGCACACTCCAATGGCATTACCGACAACCTTGCGCGCAACGAGCAGAGTCACAGACTGAAAACATTTCCAAAGAAACTGGACGAGATCGGTTACGACACCGCGTTTATCGGCAAGTGGCATATGGGAAATGACGATACGCCGAGACCCGGCTTCGACACATGGGCTGTCATGAAGGGGCAGGGAGAAGCCATTGATCCGGATTTCAATATCGATGGCGAGCGCAGACAGATTCAAGGTTACGTCACTGACATCCTGACCGACCTGGCCACTGACTTCATAGCGAAGTCCAGGACCGAACCGTTTCTGCTCTACGTGTCACACAAAGCACTTCATCCGAACATCACGCAATTGGATGACGGCAGCTCCGTCGCCTCGCCAAGCGGAATACCAGGATTCATTGCCGCTGATCGACACGACGGAATGTACAGCACGGCCAGCCAGACCCGACGGCCCAATTTCGCTGTTCCGCCGACCGACAAGCCCGCGCTTATGCGTCAGATCGGAGCACTGCCTGCTTTGAGTCGCGAAACCGTAACGACTGATCAGACTATCCAGGATCGCCAGGAAATGTTGATGGCAGTCGACGAAGGACTTGGCAGGATGTTTGAAGCGTTGGAGGAAATTGGTGCACTCGACGACACAATTGTGGTGGTCGCAAGTGACCACGGCTACTGGTACGGCGAACACGCGCTTGGCGCACAACGGCGTCTGGCCTATGAAGAGGCAATAAGGATTCCGCTCATGATCAGCTACCCGCGGAAAATAGAATCTGGTCTGCGCCCTGCAGACACCGTGCTGAGTATCGACGTGGCACCAACATTGCTCGAGTACGCCGGTGCCGCAATCGATCCTGATATCCAGGGGCACTCCCTGATACCGGTTATCGAAGGTACGGCGCAAGGCTGGCGCACCTCCTTTTTGTTTGAGTACTACAGCGACACCGTTTTTGAACGGATTGAGAGCATGGGTTACAAGGCAGTGCGCACAGATCAATACAAATACATTGAATACACAGATCTGGACGGCATGGACGAGCTATACAATTTGCAAGATGACCCGTTTGAGTTGAACAACATCATTGGCGATGCTGATTCCACGGACGTTGTTGAAGAGATGAAGCAGGAACTACAACGGCTGCTCAAAGAAACCGGTTAGCATCTTTCTTTAAAGCAGATTCGTTATCTCGAGGGTTACTCCGTTAGTTTTTCTGGGATTTCATGATCACGGAGATCAGCTGAAACGCAGACTTCCACGCTTCGAGCACCTCATCTGTAGCGTCTTCAGCCAGCACCTCATCGAGCGTGTCAATGAGAACACCACCCACGACGTCATAGTGATCCAACTTCACTCCGTACCCCCGATGGCGATCACCAAGACGCTGTAGTACTGGTGCGGCGCGTTCCGTCGAAGAAAGGCTTGTCACAATCAACTTCAGACTCTGTAGGAACTTTCGAGCCTGCCGTTCGATGTCAGGCGAGAACAGGGACTTAAGATCTGGCGCCGCGGCAAACAGTTTCTCGTAGAACCGAACGATCGCGGGTTCTCCCAGCGACTGAAGCAGATCGAAGCTCGACTTTACCAATTCGATCTGACGCGCTGATAACAGCCCACCCGCAACCGCATCCTGGAACGCCGGTGTAGCTGCCTGCTCAGCGTCAACAGCTGCGAATGTCACCCTGATCCGATCCAGCATCGCCCCGTCCAGTTGTGTGTTACGCAGATCTGACCATTGGAGGTTAGCACCGGTTAAATTTGCCCAGCGCAAATCTGAACCTGACAAATTAGCACCTGTCAGATTGGCTTCTTCGAGGTCTGTGTGTGTCAAATCC
>CBDUDJ010000197.1:0-5323 GCA_965365885.1 uncultured Gammaproteobacteria bacterium | reverse complement strand
CCGCAAACGCAGCGGGCGCACGCTCGCCGTCACAGCGCGCTGGATTGTCTACCCCCACCCGGTAGCGGCCGGGATAAGGATGCTCGAACCGAACTTCTTCTACCCTGGGCCCGGTGTCTTCACAACGAATATCACGAACTATTTCACCGCCAGTCGTCGTGCGGTGGTTGGCGAAGTAAACGGTTTCGAGCAGAGGATCGGTTACATAAAGATCCAGATCGGCCTCCTGGCCAAATGCCAACCGAAAGACGAGAGCATCGCCATGTGTGGCGTCACTACCCAGCGGTAACGTGAGCATTTCCGCCAGTTCAGAGCTCCGTGCAAGCAGCGCGCGTTCCGCCTCGAGCCGGCTTGCTTCTGTGTCACCGCAACCAACTGATAAGAGAACTGACAAGGCAGCACACGAAACCAGGGAATTCCGCCTGCAAGAGCCACTCATCGACTACGCAGCCTGTTGAAAAAAGCGCGCTTCAATTCGCCGTCAACAACTCCGGCACATGCAGACCATCCGGATAGAGCCGGATAACCCGAGGTATCCCGGTCTCGATCTGCCAGGCAGGTACATTTGAGTTGGATGTCCAGATCGCACCGTCGGCGGCGAAATCGATATCTCTGGTATAGGTGACCCGGGTGGGCATCGGGTAAACCGTGAACTCGCCGGTCGTCGTCTGATACCTGATCAGCGTGTCGCTGTTGGTGCCACAGATCCATACCGTATCGGTCTTGCGATCCACGTTCAGCGCATACGGTGTTTCGCTGCCGAGAGGTTCTATGGGTATCACAATATTTTCAAACTTACCTGTGGCCGGATCAAATTTCGAAAGGATGTTAGAGGAGAAGCCGGGTATCCACAGATTGCCCTTCGAATCAAAACGCATGCGTCGTGGTGCGGTAAAAGGTGTGTCGATCATCTCCAATTCAAACGTATCCGGATCGATGTAACCGATTCGATGTGCGTTCAACTGGCTGAACCAGACTTTACCGTCCGCCGCGATGTCGATCCCGTACGGCACGGGCAGACTGCCGCCCTCGCCACCTGCGCTTGACAGATCGACGTACTGGCTGAGCCACAACATCGCCGGGAGCAGACGCAGAACGACCTCTTCACCGAAACTGCGAGCGGGCACGCGTATTACTTCGTGGCGACCGCTCGCCGGATCATACATACCCACGTGATTGGACACGGCAATGGTGTACCAGACGCGGCCTTTGCCATCGATGCGCAGAGTGTGCGGATAGATACCACCTGGCAGATCCTCGATGATGAACGATTCATCCGCCGGATCGAATCTGGCCAGCTGATTGCCGGTAGCCAGAGTAATCCAGATCGCGCCGTCTCCACCCACCTGCAGCGAGTGCGGACCAACGCGCATATCGCTGTTCGGCAGCATTGCACCAGATCCCCCGCGGCCGCCGAGCGGAATTTCCTCTGACGGAATCTGATACCACTGGCGTTTACCGCCGGGTGCCCGCGGATCGAGCCGGAAAAGCGTATCCGTGGTCATATCCACGGAGTAGATGTCACCGCTGGGGTGCACCACCATGTCGTGCTGCATTGAAGAACGGCCGCCCAGCTGAAACTCATCGACCACGGCGCGGCGGACTTCGAGCGACGGCGGCGGTGCAAATCCCGGCTCACCGAAACCCTCTGTCAGCCTCGGCACAGCTGTTACAGGATCATAAGCAGCGTTGAGCAGTTCAGGGACACGCTTACGCAGATCCTCATCGAGGCCCGCGCCCATGCGCGCCATCAACGCGAGAACTTTGCGCCACTCTTCCGGGTCACGTTGGATGCGTGTTGCGGAATTACCCTGCTGGTGACAATAAGTGCACTGCCGGACGAACTGCTCGCGGTCGTGTTCGTTTGTCAGCTTCTCGAGCACGAGCGCATACCATTGATTCGCAGGCAGTTGTGCGGCAACCTCGGCCGGATCCGTGTGGCGCGCCAGCGTAAAATTGAGCGAAGTGTCAACCGTGGCTAAATCTCCCGCCGCCGTGCTGGTTGCCTGGTGTTGCCGGATGTCCTGCCAGCCAATGCGCCGAACGCGGATGAAATGCTCGCTGGCATCGGGTAGACCGGTAACCTGATAGCTGCCGTCGTCGGCGGTGAAAACTGTCCGCTCCTGGAACGGAATGCCAAAGCGAAACGTCACCATGGCACCGGCAATCGGCTCACCGCTGCTGGAATTGACAACACCCTGAAACCCCCCGGCTGCCGCCAGCGAAGGCAGTCCAATGGCAGAAATAAGGACAGGAACCAGCAGAACACGAACGATGTACCGGACTGGGTTCGGGCAGACTGCGAACATATCTCTCTCCAGTTGCTGAACGATAGCGAATCTAGCGCTGTCGCAGCGCGTTTGCAAAGCCAGAGATGGCCGAAGGCGGGAATAAAACGCACGCAGCGCGCTTTATTCAACAGGCTGCAGTTGTGGTTTAATCGTGCTGTCTGGGGAGGAAGCCATGTCGGAACAATCCGTCGATGAGCAGATACTGACTCTCAATCCGGTCGTGGGCGTCAGTCTCGAGGATCTGCTTAAATCCGCTATGAGTGTCCTGCGAGAGGGCATTGTTCAACCGACCGTAGCAGCACAGCATCTGCTGGAATTTAACGCGGAACTGGCCCGCATTCTCTTCGGCGCCTCCGAGATGAGCCCAAACCCACGAGATGCGCGCTTCAAGGCAGATGCCTTTTCCAGCGGTGGTCTGTATACCCGTGTGGCACAAAGTTGGCTGGCCTGGCAACGCACGACCAATCAATGGGTTGAGGCGATCGGTTTCGAAGGTGAAGATCTGCAACGCGCCAAATTCATCGTGTCACTGGCGACCGACGCCCTGGCCCCAACGAATTTTCTGTTTGGCAATCCGTCGGCTTTACAGCACGCCGTCGACACGCGGGGTGCAAGTCTGGTGCGTGGAATGCAAAACCTGATCCACGACATCAACAACAATCATGGAATGCCAAGCCAAGTGGACAAATCTGCTTTCGCTGTAGGCGAAAACCTTGCCACGACACCAGGCGCAGTAGTCTATCGAGACGACATCATCGAACTCATTCAGTACCAACCGGCAACCGACGTAGTCAACGTCTGTCCGGTGCTCATCGTGCCGCCGCAGATAAATAAATATTACGTCTATGACCTGTCGCCGGAAAAAAGCATGGTGAAATTCCTGCTCGATGCCGGGATGCAGGTATTTGTGGTCTCCTGGCGGAATCCCGGACCGGAACATCGTTCCTGGGGACTTACCGATTATATCCACTCGCTGGACCATGCGATCGATCATACCCGGACCATCACTGACTACGACAAGACGCATGTGGTCGGCGCCTGTGCCGGAGGTATCACGCTCGCAAGCGCCCTGGGATATCTTGCGGGTCGCGAGGAACTCAGCAAAGTCGCGTCACTGACTCTCATGGTCAACGTACTGCAGCCGACGAGCGAGGATTCAGTGATGGGATTGTTTGCGAGTGACGAGGCGATCGAAACCGCCAGAAAGAAATCCGCCAAGGATGGTGTTCTGGATGGTAATGATACGGCTAGAGTATTCAACTGGATGCGGCCAAATGACCTGATCTGGAACTACGTCGTCTCCAATTATCTGCACGGCGAAACTCCCCCTGCGTTCGACATCCTTTATTGGAACAGCGACACAACCCGACTCCCGGCACAACTGCACAGCGATTTCCTGGACATCTTCAAAGACAACACGCTGGCAAAACAAGGCGCGCTCCAGATAGACGAAGTTCCAGTAGATCTCTCCAGGGTTGACTGCTCCACCTATATAACAGGCGGCACGACAGATCACATCACACCCTGGCAGGCTTGTTATCGATCGACGCAGTTACTCGGCGGTGAAATTACATACGTGCTCAGTACAGCGGGGCACATTCAAAGTCTCATCAACCCACCGGGTAATCCAAAGCGCAAGTATTTCACCAATCCCGAAACCCCGCCGGATTGTGAACAATGGCTGGCACAGGCGAAAGAACATCCTGGCTCATGGTGGCCGCATTGGGTCGAATGGCAACGCACCATCAACGCAGAAACCAAGCCTGCGCCAACTGAATATGGCGACAGTGACCATCCGGAACTCGCTGCAGCACCGGGTACCTACGTCCACGAATGAGCGCATGATTGAAGAGTCTTACCAGGAGATATCCGGTAAAAGACTGCGGGTACTCAGTCGGCTCGATCACCCTGGAACTCCACTGATAGTGTTCAACGGTATCGGTGCCTCCGCCGATATCCTGCGACCGCTGCTCGATGCTTATCCTGGCGCCGTGATCGCCTACGATCTGCCGGGAGTCGGAGCATCACCACCGGCATTGGTGCCGGGCCGGATGCGCAATCACGCGACACTTGCAAACGAACTGCTGCAGTCATTCGGCATCGATCGCTGTCATGTGATGGGGGTTTCCTGGGGAGGCGGCCTCGCGCAACAGTTTTCGCTGCAGTACCCAGGCAAAGTCGACCACCTCATCCTTGCTGCCACCTCGTCGGGCCATCTGATGCTGCCTCCGAGTCTTGCGGTGATGCTGCGCATGGTGACGCCGTTGAGATATTTGAGTGCCGGTTACTTCAAACGCGTTGCTGGTGAAATTTATGGGGGTGATTTTCGCAACAACGCTGCGAAGGCGGAACAGCATGCTCGATTGATGACACCACCGTCTATTTGGGGCTATCTCAGCCAGCTCTATGCATTGGTCGGCTGGACCAGTCTTTTTCGGCTGCACCAGATTGCTGCGCCCACACTCGTAATGGCGGGCGAGGATGACCCAATCATTCCACTTGCAAATGCCAAACTGCTGGTTAACAGGATTCCGAACGCGAGACTGAAGACGTTCGACTGCGGGCATCTGTTTGTCCTGACACGTCTGGATGAAGTCATTGCGGAGATCGGCCGCTTCACAGCTGAAGTGGTCTAGCGCCGAAACCAGGGATGGCCGAAGGTGACGCAAATAGCATGAAACAGTTTCTCGCCCGTACTCTATTGAAGATGTCCGGCTGGCGTGTCGAAGGCAGTCGTCCCGATATCGACCGCTACGTTCTCATTGCCGCACCGCATACATCCAATTGGGATTTCATCTGGCTACTCGTGATGGCAATGGCGCTGGATATGAAAGTTTCATGGCTTGGTAAACACACTCTTTTCAAGGGACCCGCTGGTTACTTCATGCGCAAACTCGGCGGCATACCGGTGATCCGTGATTCCAGTGGCGGTTACGTCCAACGTGTTGCGCAGAGATTCGCCGAGTCGAGCGAACTTGTGCTGGTGGTACCGGCAGAAGCGGATAGTGATGGTGATGGTGTTGCCGATATTA
>CBDUDJ010000196.1:0-5338 GCA_965365885.1 uncultured Gammaproteobacteria bacterium | reverse complement strand
CAAGAACCATCAGCTTTCAAAACGGGCTTATCGTGAGGCGTTGAGTCGGCAGGAGCGCTGGCTCGCCTGGGTGAACCCGCCATTTATCCCCTATGCGCCTGCCCTGAGTGCTGCGGGCATCGATATAGACAAGATCCTGCTCATCCACCCTAAGAGCCACAAAGACGCCCTGTGGGCTCTGGAGCGGGTCAGCAAGTCCGGCAGCAGCAGCGTTGTGTTCGCCTGGCTGGACGAAAAGCAGTTGACCGTGAACGATACCCGGCGCCTGCAGCTGGCAGCAAAACAAGGCAACACCCTGACCTGCCTGTTTCGTCCGGAACAGGCAGCTCGGATGCATTCCATGGCGGAACTGCGCCTGAAAATGAAGCCCGTCCCGGCAACCGGCGAGATCGCAGTCGAGATCTGCAAGCGGCGCGGCGGCTGGCCGGTGACCGGCCTGCAGATCAAAGTCGATGAGCTGCGTCGGCCGGCTGAAATCCGCGAACAGCTCTCCCTGTGGCGCCACTGGCACACGCGGGTATGCACTCAGGTCGAACCTGAGCCTGCCGCTGAGTACGCACTGCCCTCTATACAACCGCCCCACGATGGGACCGACCACAGTGTCACGCATTGATGCTGTGGCTTGCCCTGCAATTTCCCAAGCTGGCTCTCGAGGTGTTCGAAACCACAGCCATGGCTGCCGAACGAGCCACCGTCGTTTTAGAAGACAACCGGGTGGTCCTGTGCAATGCCGTTGCAGAAGAAGCAAGTATTACCCTGGGCTGCACACTGGCAAGCGCACACAGCATCAACTCTCAGCTTGCGCACTTTCACCGAGACCCGGGCAAGGAAGCCACACGCCTGCAATTTCTCGCGGAGACGCTTTACCGCTTCAGCGCCCAGGTCAGCATCGAAGCCCCCGACGGTTTGCTGCTGGAAGTCAGCGGCAGTCTGAAACTATTTGGCGACGTCGCCGCATTGGCGCGCGAAGCAGTCGCCGTTTGTCACTCGCTGGGGCATTGCGTTCACCAGCAAGTGGCAACGACGCCCGCCGCAGCCATGGTGATGGCCCGCGCGGGCCTTAACAGACTGGCCGACGTCTCTCTCGCACATACCAGTCTCGCACCGGCCATGGTGGAACGTTTTGCAAATATGGGCATGCACACTCTGGGCCCCTTGTTGCAACTGCCAAGCGTTGAGCTTGGCCAGCGCTTTGGTCCCGAACTGCTTGATTTGCTACAGCGTTTGACCGGTGAACGGCCGGAGCCCCGAACGTGCATCCACCCATCTGCGCAGTTTGAGCGCAGCCTGCATCTGCTGGATCCGATAAGAAACAAAGATGCTCTGCTGTTCCCCATGCAGCGTTTGCTCAATGAGTTGCAGCACTGGCTGGTGGCAAGACAACTCGGCGCTGAGCAGCTGCTATGGCACTTCGCAGCGCAAGCCTCACGCCGCGATCAAAAACCGCAAGCCGTCACCCTGCCCGTCCGCTTCGGCAAAGCCCAGCAGAGCAAAGGGGCCTTCGCGAACATCACACGCCTGAGACTCGAACAGGCCGAATTGCCTGAAGATGTGCTGACAGTTCGGCTGGAAGCCCGACGTCTGCAGCCATGGCGGGCACAAAGTCAGAATCTCTTTCAGGTGCTGCCGGGTGAACTGCGCAGCGACCTGAGCGACCTCGTCGATCAGCTGCGCGCCCGGCTCGGTGAGCGCGCCTGTCATGGTATCGATACGGCCGATCAGCATGCCCCGGAACAAGCCTGGCAGAAGGTTACGGCGGTTCGTGCAGCGAAACGCAAACCCGCCCAGAGCGCTGCCTTGCCGCGCCCCATCTGGTTGTTCGATCCGCCTTGCCTGGCCGCGAGGCGCGAGCTCACTTTACTCAAAGGGCCGGAGCGAATTCAGACCGCCTGGTGGCAGAAGACCATATACCGGGACTACTACATCGCCCGACACACCAACGGGGCGCAATGCTGGGCGTTTGTGGACGACCACGATCGCTGGTTTCTGCATGGTTACTTTGCGTGATTCCATGATTCCAATCCCTGATTGCAGGTGAGCGAAGTGGCAAATGACTACGAAGGGCTGAAACAAGTCGGGTTCGCTGAGCTTCACTGCATCAGCAACTACAGTTTCCTGCGGGGTGCATCGCATCCCGCAGAAATAGTCAAACGGGCAGCCGAACTCGGTTATCAGGCCGTCGCCATCACCGACGAATGCTCTTATGCGGGGCTCGCCAAAGCGCATATGGCAGCACAGGAATGCCGCATCAAGCTCATTGTCGGTGCCGAGTTTCACTTCGAAGAAGGCATCCACCTCATTCTGCTCGCCCCTTGCCGCAGCGCTTACGGACAACTTTCCGCCCTCATCACAAAACTCCGGCGGCGCTCGCCCAAGGGCGAATACAGCATCACGTTGAACGATCTGAACTGGGGCATTGATGAGTGTCTTGCGTTGTGGGTGCCTGCCGTAACAGACATTCAAACGCTAATGACGCACGGCAGACAGCTCAAGGCTCTACTGCCCGAGTTGTGGATCACGTTGGAGCTTTTTCATGAAGCGCAGGATCTTGACAAAACCGCCAACGCCTTGACCGCCTCCATGCGCCTGGAGCTGCCGATCGTGGCCGCCAACAATGTCCACACACACGCCCCGGAACGTCAACCATTGCAGGATGTGCTGACTGCAATACGCCATAAAACGACCGTCGCCGAACTGGGTCAGACCGCGCACAACAATGCCGAGCGCCATCTGCGCCCGATCGATGACTTGCGCACGCTGTATCCGGAAGAGTTCTTAAGCGAATCCTGCCGGATCGCCGAGCGCTGTACCTTTTCCATGAGTGAGCTCAAATACGAATATCCACAGGAACTGGTGCCGCCCCACCTCTCGCCGATCGAATACCTCAGGCAACTCACGCTCGCCGGCGCTGCACAACGCTGGCCCAATGGCACCCCGTCGGAGACTCTGGCATTAGTCGAGCAGGAACTCGAACTGATCCAGACGCTCGAGTACGAGTACTTCTTTCTCACCGTCCAGGACATCGTGCAGTTCGCCCGCAACCAGAACATTCTCTGTCAGGGTCGCGGCTCGGCAGCCAACTCAGCGGTGTGTTACTGCCTGCACATCACCGAGGTCGATCCTTCGCGCATGCATCTGTTGTTCGAGCGTTTCGTGTCCAAAGAGCGCAACGAACCACCCGACATCGATGTCGATTTCGAACACGAACGGCGCGAAGAAGTGATTCAGTACATCTACAAACGCTATGGCCGGGAGCGCGCGGCATTGGCCGCCACGTTGATCACGTATCGGCCGAAAAGCGCCATACGTGATGTGGGCAAAGCGCTGGGCATGGATCTGGACCTGGTGGATCTTTTAGCAAAATCCCTGTCCTGGTGGGACAAACCTGCTGAACTCGAAGAGCGCCTGAGCGCTGCCGGGCTCGACCCGCGCAGTCAGGTGGTCGAGCAGTTTTTGTATCTGGTCAACGAGGTTCTCGGCTTTCCCCGGCACCTTTCGCAACACCCGGGCGGGTTTGTGATTTCCAGCGGCCCGCTGGCGCAACTGGTGCCGGTGGAAAACGCATCGATGGCAGATCGAACCGTCATCCAGTGGGATAAAGACGACCTCGAGTCCTTGGGCCTGCTCAAAGTCGACGTGCTCGGGCTCGGCATGCTGACGGCCATTCGCAAGGCGTTGGGCGTGCTGAACGCGTATCACGGCAGCGCATTGAACGTCGCCGATATTCCGCCGGAAGATCCCGAGACTTACCGGATGCTGCAGAAAGGCGACAGCGTCGGAGTATTTCAGGTGGAATCACGCGCCCAGATGGCGATGCTGCCGCGTCTGAAACCACAGCATTTCTACGACCTGGTCGTCGAGGTGGCCATTGTCCGTCCGGGACCGATTCAGGGTGACATGGTCCACCCGTATCTGCGCCGCCGGCAGGGGCTCGAAGAAGTGACTTATTCAAACGATGCCGTGCGCAAGGTGCTCGAGCGCACTCTCGGCGTGCCCATCTTCCAGGAACAGGTGATCGAGCTTGCCATGGTGGCGGCGGGTTTCAGTGGCGGCGAAGCCGATCAGTTGCGCCGCGCCATGGCGGCCTGGAAACGCCGTGGCGGTCTTGAGCCTTTCGAGAAGAAACTCATCGACGGCATGCTGGCGCGCGGTCACGACCGGGAGTTTGCCGAGCGCGTGTTCAAGCAGATTCAGGGCTTCGGCGAGTACGGTTTTCCCGAGTCTCATGCGGCAAGCTTTGCTTTGCTGGTCTATGTATCGGCCTGGCTCAAATGCCACGAGCCGGAAGCTTTCTACTGTGGGCTGCTCAACAGCCTGCCCATGGGTTTCTATTCGCCATCGCAACTCATACAGGATGCAAAACGCCACGCGGTGAGCGTCCTGCCGGTCGATGTGCAACACAGTGAGTGGGACCATCGCCTGGAACCGGTTGTTGCCAGCGAGACTGGTAAAAAACCGGCCCTGCGGCTTGGCTTGCGGATAGTCAAAGGCTTGAGTGAGGCCACAGGGAAGATCATCGAGACCGGCAAGCCTTTCAGCAGCGCCGAGGCGCTTGCCAGGCATGCAAATCTCAACAACCGGGAGCTGCGTTTTCTGGCACGGGCGGGCGCACTCAAAACTCTCGCCGGTAACCGCTACCAGGCGCACTGGGATGTGGCTGGCATCCAGAAGCTCACCCCGCTGCAGCAGATTGCGGAAGAGGCGGCCGCACAAAAGCAGGTCGCAGAAAAAGACGGTAATTACAGTGCCTGCAATCCACTCACGCCAGATCAGGATCACTCCGTGCAGCTCCCGCCGCCAACCACCGCGGATGACATGATGGACGACTACCGCTACACGAGCCTCACGCTCGGCCCACATCCGATGCAGTTATTGCGGCAACATCCGGCCATCGCCGGTCATCGCACCGCGCTGGATCTGGAAAACTATCGACAGGGACAACTCGTGCGTGTTGCGGGACTGGTCACCGGCCGGCAAAGGCCAAGCTCTGCCTCCGGCGTCATGTTCGTCACGCTGGAAGACGAAACGGGCAACATCAATGTCGTGGTGTGGACCTCGGTCCTTGGCCGCTACCGCGCAGCGCTGTTACAGGGCCAGCTTTTACGCATCAAAGGCGTGGTCGAGCGGGAAAAAGAGGTCATCCACGTGGTCGCGGGCCAAGTAGAGGACGCCACGGAACTATTACTACAGATCGCAGCAGGACAGGCAGCAGACACCCCGTTCAAATCCAGAGATTTCAGATAACCTAATATGGAAACCTAACATGGGACAGGAACCTAATATGGGACAGGCACCAATAGGAAATGGCTGACACAGATGAGAGCACAACACCTGATAC
>CBDUDJ010000195.1:0-5351 GCA_965365885.1 uncultured Gammaproteobacteria bacterium | reverse complement strand
TCCTTTTAAGCGCCTGTGTACCTATGTGCTGCGTGCTGCCTGCGCGGTATTGCAGGTCTCCGCTGGGCGTTACTTGCATATTCCACGCCAACCCCCAAAGCCCAGCAACGACGCGGCTTTGTGAAACCGGCTAATCACGTGTGTAAGAGAATCTGACACTATTCGGGGTTTTGGCGTTCTACGGTGTAAAGATTACTGACACGGTGGCTCACGCTGCTGGATACAGCCAAAAAGTGTGAAGGCCGCTACAGGAGCAGGTTCCTAGCCTCCGATTAAGCGACGAGTTTACGCCGCACAAAGAGTCCTAGTAAGCCAGCGCCAAGAAGGCCGAGCGTGCCAGGTTCTGGGACCGTAACCACGCCCGTGTCACCAATTAGCCCGTCGAATGCCAGTGTCAATGGTCTGGCCGGATCATTGTTGAACAAATCCACCACGCTCATGCCGCCTGTTGACATAAAGTAGTTGTGAGAAAAGTTTCCGTTAACGTCGCTATTGGTCAAGCCAAACTGACTGGCCCCAAATGCCGTAACTGTATTACCGCTCTCGGCAGCTCCAAAATCAGCGCTCGACACGAGAAATGGCAGGAATCCGAACCGGGTCTCCGTACCAATAAGTCCTTTAGCGTTACTTTCAGCCTCGGCGTACAAGCCACCTCCCGCATTAAGGAAATCGAGAATCGTCGCACTATTAGCGTTCAGAACCGACAACTCGGCCGCAGTCAACATGCCACCATGGTCACTCGCGACGACGATGGCACTGAAACCGGTCAGGAAAGTCGCCAAATCTGCGACAGCTGTCAACCCAGCGCCATCGATGACCTGGTAATCAGTTGTCGCATATCCCAAGGCCGAGGTGAGAAACGGCGCTGTGCGGAGGTTACCGCTCGGTACAGCGGTGGTGATTGATTCCACAAACAGGAACGGTAGCGCAGAAGAACCGACGGCGAAATTGATGCCGGCTTGTGCCAGGTTGGTCGCGCCGGCCGAATTGCTACCCTGCTGAGCATGCCATATCGGGTCATGGCCCGTGACGAATATGCGTCCAGCAAAAGCGGTGGAGGAAAGTGTTCCGAGTACCAGACCCAAAAAAAGTCCGGTTAACCATTTGCTCATTTTGACCCCCGCATGCCATTGGCAGAACATCGCGATATTTGGTGCATATTCCAGGCCAACTTCCAAAGGCCAGCAATAACGCGGCCTTGCACAATCAGTCATTCACGATGTGTAAGAGAAACTGACGCTTTTCGGGGTTTTGGCGCTCTCAGGTGTAAAGATTACTGACACGCTGCCAGACGTTACTGGCGATGAGTTAGCTGCTGTCTCTTGCGCCACTCCCACGGGGGTATCGGATCTGCTTCGCTCCAAAGACCAATACCTTCTTTTTTCGCGCTGGCTTCGTATCTCAGCAGAAGACGATTCTCCAGGTATTGCCTGTACGCCCAGGCATGGCCTTGCCAGACCATCACACGATTGATGTCTCGCTCGTCTAACCAAACCTTTCCGACCAGACGTCCGTAGGCGTCTGTCGTACTAACTTCGACCATGACATTCTTGCTGGAGACTTTCTGCGACAGGGCCTGCCTGGCTTGCCTGCCCCATGGCTGCCCGAGTTCAGGAGCATCAATCTCATGCAGGCGAATCACATGCTGATTACCATCTACTCTCAGATATAGCGTATCGCCATCTACGACCTTAGTTACTCTGCCACTGAGAATCTCCGTTACAGGTGCATAAGACATTACCGTGCGAACCACAGAATCGCTGCTCGCTTGCAAGTCAAAGACTGAAGTAACTGCCTTTGTGAATGTGGCTAGAAGTGCTATCGCTGCAAGGGTTCCAAATAGGTACACGGGGATGAAGCTGATCTTCAACCAGAGTGGTGTGCTTCGTGGTAGCACCCCGAATGAACGCCGAAACGCTTCTAACTCCTTAGTTTCCTGTGGCGTTTCACGCGGGAAATCTTGATGTGTAGGCAAGGTCCGATTACCTCGAGTTTCGCAGTGTCGTTAAGCGACTCAGTTTCTGGTGATAGGCGTCTGCCATCACACTAACATTTGACTAAAGGGGCGGACGGGACAATTCCCGTCCGCAGTGCAGGATTGTTCGTGCGCGCGTCTAGCTCCGAGTCAACGGCTTCAGCACCAACTCTACCCGTCTGTTCAACTGACGACCTCCAGCCGTATTGTTTTCTGCGACGGGATAATCCGGTCCATAGCCTTGCGTAAGTATCCGGGCTCGATCAACCCCACGGGTCTTGAGGTAGTCAGCGACACCGCTCGCGCGTTGCTCGGACAGTTCCATGTTGTACTGAACTGCACCTGTACTGTCGGTATGGCCGTTAACATCGATCAGGGTTTGCTCATATTCGTCGAGCACCAGACCCACCGAATTCAACACCGGGTAGAAGCCCGACTGCACGACCGATTGGTTCACATCAAAGGTAACGCTGCCTGGCATATTCAACACGATGTCGTCGCCGTGCCGCACCACACTTACACCTGTGCCTGCCAGCTGCTCACGAAGCTTGTTCTCCTGAGCATCCATGTAGGCACCAACCGCGGTACCCGCCAGAGCTCCGACACCAGCGCCAATCAGCGCGTTCTTGCGACGCTCATCAGCATCGTCACCGCTTAGAACTCCGAAGACAGCACCAATGGCCGCGCCGACTCCAGCGAATCTCGCTTTGTTCGAAGCTTCTTTCTCTCCCGTGAAGGGGTTGCTGGCACAGCCGGCTAACAAGGCAGCCAGCAATAAAATTCTCGCATGCGATAAAAACATCTCAAATCCTCAGTTAGTACTAGCCTTGGGTTTCACCCCTAGTCTGAAATATAGGGTGGGGAACCCCCTAGGAGCGCCGATCATAGGTCCGCGCCAGTCTTTGATCCGTGACTGGGTTCAAATTCGCCAGTTCAGGCCAGCAGTTATGCGGGCTGCGACGCACTTTCAGTACGGTACTGACCCGCTACGTTGTGTAAACTCCGTCACAAACCTGTCCCTGAATCTGAGAATTGATTGCATGACCGAACTGCTGGACCTGCAAGCCCTGGCCGCCGCCCAGGTAAATCAGCAGCCCTATCCGTACTTTGTGCTCGAGCAGTCGCTGGTCGAGGATAAAATCGGCGAGTTGATGAACGACTTTCCCGAAATGAACGATGGTGGCAGCTTTACTCTGGATGGGCTGACGACCGGCCCCAGCTTTGATGCCCTGATCGAAGAACTCAACGGCCCGGAATTCCGCCAGCAGGTTTCACAGAAACTGAACCTGGATCTGCAGACGCTACCGATGATCGTCACCCTGCGGGGTATTTCACGCCCTAAAGATGGCCGCATCCATACCGACTCCAAATCCAAAATCGCCACAATTCTGATTTACTTCAACGAACCATGGAATTTTGAGACTGGCAAACTGCGAGTGCTGCGCAGCGAGAACATGGACGATATGGCCGCTGAGGTAAGCCCTGACGCAGGGTCGATGCTCGCCTTCGCGGTGACCGACCATTGCTGGCATGGCTACCCGGCATTTGATGGTGTGCGTCGATCGATTCAAATCAACTTCGTCGCCGATGATGCGGCCGTTAAAAAGCATCACAATCGCCATGGCCTAACCGCCAGGCTCAAAGGTTTGAAGACGCTGTTTCGCCGCTCGTAACCAAGAACACCTTCTGCATGAACAAACGGGTATTACTGATAAAACTGACGTCGATGGGCGATCTTATGCACGCCCTGCCAGCGCTCAGCGACGCCAGCCGGGCACTGCCGGGCATTCAGTTTGACTGGGTGGTCGATGAAGCGTTCGCGGAGGTTGCCCGCTGGCACCCCAGCGTTGATCGGGTAATCTGCAGTGCCCACCGTCGCTGGCGAAAAAATCTCAAGCAGGCGATATTCGGCGGCCAGCTTAAAGCCTTTTACCAGCAGTTAAATGCCAACGACTACGATGCCATCCTGGACGCCCAGAACAACCTGAAAAGCGCTGTGATCGTCGGCCTGCGACGCGGCTCCAGCCATGGGTTGGACAAAGCCAGCGTGCGTGAAAAACCTGCCCATTGGGCCTACACCTATCATCACCCGGCGGATAAATCGCAACATGCCATTGCCCGCCAGCGACAGTTGTTGGCACAAACCCTGGGCTATGACCTGCCTGACACCACCCCTGACTATGGCATCGACCGCAGCAGAATGCGGCTGCCTGAGCTGGATTTACCCGAACGCTATCTGGTGTTTGTGCACAACGCGAGCTGGACCACCAAACTGTGGCCCGAGCCACACTGGCACGCACTGATCGAGCTGGCAGAACATGCCGGATATCATGTATTGCTGCCGTGCGGAGACGACGCGGAACATCAGCGCGCGCTGTTGCTGGCAAGCGGCCATGACAACGCTGTCGCGCTGCCGAAATTATCACTCTCAGAAGTCGGTGGCTTACTGGATAGATCTGCCGGTGCCGTATGCTGCGATACCGGCCTGAGTCATCTGGCCGCCGTGCTGGATGTTCCCTCCGTGAGTTTTTACGGTCCTACCAGCGCAGATCTGATTGGCGCAACGGGCTTGAACCAGCAGCATCTGATTGCCAGCAGCGAACGTTTTCCCTGCGCGCCGTGTTATGAACGGCGCTGCACGTTTGAAGAAAAGAACAGCGCCTTATCCGCCTGCATGGACACCTTCAAACCCACTGAAGTCTGGCAGGCACTGGGACTCGCAGGCAGACGTTAAGCCTCTACCGCCGCTACAGGCACTCGTCCGGCAATACTTCGAGAGGCAAATTCTGCTGCCTGAACCAGACTGGCGCAGAGTATCTGGTTGCACCTAAACTAAGCGCTCTGAAGCCCGAGTCAGTCATGCGTATCCCACCAACATACATTGCGACAGTGCTCGCAGCGGCAATCGTCTCTTCCGCCAGCCTCATTGCCCAGGAACCCGTCCCGCCGCGGCAGGATCCCTGCAACGCCATGGAGCAGTTCAGTCAGTTTGACTTCTGGGTGGGTGAGTGGACGGTCGCGCTAGCCGACGACACCCAGGCAGGACACAATCTGATCACGAAAGAAAAAGGCGGCTGTCTGCTGACGGAGCATTGGACGAGCGTGCGCGGTGGCACCGGTTTCAGCTTGAATTATTACGACCCGGCCGCGGCTGAATGGGTTCAGAACTGGGTCGATGGCAGTGGCTCGATCATCGACATACGAGGCGGCATCGAAGAAGGCTCCATGGTCCTGAAGGGGACGATCCAGTATGTGGGCAATGGCAAGGTCAATGCGTTTCGCGGCAAATGGACGCTGCTCAAAGATGGTCGGGTTCGGCAGTTCTTCGAGGAGTCAGGCGACGGCGGGAAATCCTGGGAAAACTGGTTCGAGGGCT
>CBDUDJ010000194.1:0-5351 GCA_965365885.1 uncultured Gammaproteobacteria bacterium | reverse complement strand
AATCAGCCGGTTGACGGGACTTGCGCTCAAAGCCTCTCGCCTCGAGCGGGAATTCGGTCTGCGCCTGGGCAGTGCGAACATCACCCCTGCGCTGGGCGAGGCGCATCTGGAACAGGTTCTACGGGAGCTGGCACTGCATGGCCTCCAAGAGCGATAACACCGGACTCGGGGTCGCCTATCAGATACCCCGGAACACGCTTGCGCTGCTAATGGTCGCACAGGTGTTTGTCGTGGTGCCCTACGTGCTGCAACTCTCTCCCTGGATTATTGCTGTGGGTCTTTTTTGTGGCTACTGGCGCACGCGCGTCTACCAGGGCCGCTGGGATTATCCGCGACGCTGGGTCAAAGCCGGTCTCGTGCTTGCCTCGGTTGGTGGAGTCATCGTCAGCGGCGTTGGTGCGTTCAGTCTGGAAACAGCTTCGTCGCTGTTGATCCTGGCTTTCGCCCTGAAGCTCGTCGAGATGAAGAGTCGGCGTGATGCGTTTCTGGTTATCTTCTTAAGCTACTTCATCATCGCTACACAGTTTCTGTTCGACCAGACCATCTTCATCGCTTTTTATGAACTCGCAGCCATCATCGTGATGACCGCGGCCCTGGTGGGACTCAATCAGTTGCACTCGATAGTCCGGCCGATGGTCACTCTGAAAATTGCCGCCACTCTCGTGTTTCAGGCGATCACATTCACAATCGTTCTGTTTCTATTTTTTCCACGCATCGCCCCCCTATGGACAGTACCGCTGCCAAGCGGCGCGACTACGGGTATCACCGATCGCGTAACACCCGGTGATATTGCCCGGCTGACGCAATCCGATGAGCTGGCATTCCGGGTCGTTTTCGACGGTGAGGTGCCGCCTCTGCGCGACCTCTATTGGCGCGGCATCGTTTATTCGCAATTCGAGGAGGGCACCTGGAGTATCGCTCCGGCATTGCCTCGCCGCGGCGAGGCAACGTTCGAACCAATTGGCGATGCACAGACATACGACTACGAGATATTGCTCGAACCGACTCTGAGCAACTGGCTGTTTGCGATAAATGCCGCGTTTGTAAATACCGACCCGACGATCCGCCGCACCCGAAATCACACCCTGGAGGCCGCCGATCCGGTCATGTCGGTCTTCCGCTACAAAGTTCGATCCTATCCCGATATACCGCTGGACCCGCTCCTGCGGGATGGTTTTCGCGCACGCGAGACTCATCTGGACGGTGAGGACAATCCCAGGGTGCGGGAGTTTGCCGAGTCACTTTACCGGGACAGTGGTAGCGTGGATGCGTACATCGCAGCTGTCCTGTCGCATATCAGGACGCAGCCTTACAGTTACACGCTCAGTCCACCGAGGCTTTCGAGCGTTAACAGTATTGATGAATTCTGGTTCACAACGCGGGCTGGATTCTGCAGCCACTACGCCGGGGCCTTTGTCTACATGATGCGCGCTGCCGGTGTCCCGGCGCGCATGGTCGGTGGCTATCAGGGGGGTGAAATCAACCCGATCAGCAATCACCTCATGGTGCGTCAGTATGATGCGCACGCCTGGGCGGAAGTCTGGTTGCAGGGCGGGGGCTGGCAGCGGGTGGACCCGACGGCGGCCGTTGCCCCTGAAAGAATCGAGCTCGGCCTGAGTGCTGCACTCTCGGTTGCGGATCGTGCCACCTTGTCGGTGTTCTCCAACGCCCGCATGGGTGCCTGGGGATTTCTCACAGGAGTTCTGCAATGGTCGGATAGCCTCGAGCATCGCTGGAACCTGTGGGTGGTGGGCTATGATGGCAACTTCCAGGCGGGCCTGTTGAAAAAATGGCTTGGCGAAATTACCCCGACCAGAGTAGGCATCGCAATGTTCATTGGCGGAGGCGTCAGTCTCGGTATCGTTGCGAGCGTTCTCTTCTGGCGCAGACGACCGCCGAGACAGCATCCGGTGGAACGAATATTTTCGGCATTTGCCGCTAAACTTTCGGGTTACGGCTACCAGCGTCGGGCTGAGGAATCACCTGCTGCGTTCGTCCGCAGGGTGGCTGATGAAGTAGGCTTGACTGAGGCGCAGGTCGGCGGCGTCATCGCCGAACTGGATACGCTCTTGTACAATCCGGCGGTTGCCTGGGGCAGCGCAGAACTCAGGGCTCTACGCAGTCAGCTCCGGCGACTGCAGTTCAGACTGGCATTTGGCACCTCCAGGTAGTACCTGTCGAGAAGGAAAATGCGCGTCTTACGTAATAAAACGACGGACTAGGTAACTGACAACTTGACCGTTCTAAAACGCACACCTTGTGTGGGTATCTGTTCCACCACATACGGCGATCTGGTTTGTCGAGGGTGCAAACGATTCGCCCATGAAATTGTCCAGTGGAACGGTTTCGATGAGCCTCAGCGCGCTGCAGTCTGGCAACGTCTCACTGAGCTGCGTGAAGGCGTGGTTGCGCAATACGTCGTAGTAGTGGATCGCGAGATTCTGCAGTCTCGAGCACTCGAATTGCGGGTCGAGGAAGATGCGAGCCGCCCTATCGAAAGTCTCATATATGAAACTTTGAAGCGTGCGGTTCGTCTCCAGAGCGGTCCTGCCGCGCGCGACTTGCAAGCGCTTGGCTTGCGCGCGCGCGACGGTAATTCCGCGCCGCTGAGCCTGCTCGAATCAATTGAACGGGAGTTCTACCAACGATCCGTTGCACGCTATGAACGCGACTTTCACACGCTGGCGCAGTGATGAACGATAGCGAACCGGGCCGCAGTTCCGAGCTTCGCAGTTCCGCAATCGACGGGGTGCTGGAATTTCTCGACTGCCGCACACCGAAGCTTTGGTTCGAACAGGCTCCAGAGCACTTGTCTGAGTTGCTGATCGATCATGCTAACTGCGAAAAGAAAGCCGCGGGAACCGCATTGAGTCTGCTGTACCGTTATGTAGACCGCTCGCATTTACTGCAGGCTCTCTCACGCCTGGCGCGCGAAGAGTTACGCCATTTTGAGCAGGTGCACCGATTGCTCGCCACGCGCGACATTGACTATCGACACATTTCTTCGAGCCGCTATGCCTCCGGTCTGCGTGATTGTGTCCGGAACAACGAACCTGACAGATTAGTCGACACGTTGCTCACGGGTGCCGTTGTCGAAGCGCGCAGCTGTGAACGGTTTCTTGGGCTCATCGATGTCCTGCCGCAAGACCTCGGCGATTTTTACCGCCGTCTGCTCACCTCCGAGGCACGCCATTTCCGTCAGTATCTGTCACTTGCTGAGCGCTATGCGCAGGAGCCCTTCGATCACAAATTGGCTGAAATACTCGCGCGGGATGCAGATCTGGTTACTGCTGAAGATGTGGTGTTCAGGTTTCATAGCGGCCCGTTAGGGCAAAGCACTCCAGCTGAATCAGCTCCCCTTTCTCTCTGACCAGCCACCCGCAATGTTCCCAGGCGCCCAGCACGTAGCGCGTCCCCCACTGTGACTCATGGATTCCCGGCCGGTGTGTGTGGCCGTGAATCAGCCGTTTGGCGCCGGAGTCGGCAACCACGCGGGCAACTTCTGCCTGATTCACATCCATGATGTTGTCGGCTTTGTTGGCGTTGGTAGCGATACTCTGTTTGCGCATACTTCGCGTAAGCATACGTCTGGCCTCGAGCGATTGGCTGAGTATGTCTGTCTGCCATTGCGCCGAGCGCAGTGTCCTGCGCGCCTCCTGATACTCCAGATCATCTGTGCAGAATGCATCACCGTGGGCCAGCAGGGTGCCGTTGGGCAGCAGGTAAGGATCCTCCAGCAGCTGACAGCCGGTAGTGTCAGCAAACTGTGCGCCGATCAGAAAATCCCGGTTACCGTGCAGCAGATAGACCGGGCAGCGGCTAACGGTTGCTGCAATGAGTTCCCGCAAAGCATTGGCCAGTTCGCCGTCATCGTCATCGCCCACCCATACCTCACAGAGATCGCCTAGTATGAACACTGCCGATGCGCTGCGTGATTCCTGCTCCAGCATTGCCGCAAGCGTCTGGAACTGCGGTTCAGCCGGATCGTTCAGGTGGAGGTCGGAAATGTAGACGTTCACCCGCGAGACATCCCGCAGGGGCAGTGGCTGAGAGCTTCCGTGTTCATTCGTCCGGCTGACTGGGTGCTGCGTCCAGCGTGTTCTGCAGCATCGCCACCCGGGTCATTGGGCCGACCCCGCCCGGGACCGGGGTGATCCATGATGCGCGCTCACAGGCTTCGTCGAACACCACGTCTCCTCTGATCTTGCCGTTGGCGTCCCGCGTTATCCCGATATCCACCACAATTGCGCCGGGTTTGATCCAGCTCCCCGGAACGAGACCCGGCTTGCCAACGGCTGAGACCACGAGATCGGCCGTTATCACACTACCCTCGGTATCCCGGGAGAACTTGTGTGCGGTAGTGACCGTACAGCCGGCAAGCAGGAGTTCGAGGCCCATCGGTCTGCCGACGTGATTGGATGCCCCGATCACTGTCGCGTCCAGACCACGCAACTCGACCCCGGTATGCTCCAGCAGCAGCATGATGCCCTTGGGCGTACACGAGCGGATTGCCGGCCGGCGCAGTGCGAGTCTGCCGATGTTGTATGGATGAAAGCCATCGACATCCTTCGCCGGATGGATACAGTCGATGATGCGACCCGAGTCGATGTGCGGGGGTAGTGGCAGTTGCACGAGAATGCCGTCGATGCTTGGATCGTTGTTCAGGCCAACGACCCGCTCTTCGAGGTCTTCCTGGGTTACGTTGTTCGACAGGTGCTGGACGTTGGAATGAAATCCCAGCTCTTCACAATCGCGGCGTTTGTGCTTCACGTAGATCTCGGAGGCCGGGTCGTTGCCGACGAGCACGACGGCCAGTCCTGGCGGCCTGAGGCCCTGAGTTGCACGCTCAGCCACAGTTTTCGCCATCTCGCCGCGGGCGGTTCTGGCGATTGCCTTGCCGTCGAGGATTTTCGCTGTCATCTACTTCTCCAGATCAAGCGGCGCATTCTAAACGACTTGAGCAGCGCTTGAAGGGTGCCAGCCGGGGGAATCTTCGACCAGCAGGGCAGGCCGAGCCCGCGCGGCGCGTTTGACGGACGAAATGACCATCAGTATCATCGCGCCGATTTCATCCTCGGGGTATAGCGCAGTCTGGTAGCGCGCCTGCTTTGGGAGCAGGATGTCGGGAGTTCGAATCTCTCTACCCCGACCAGGTGTAACCGCTGCGCGGTTACCCAGCAGTTTACTGCGTAAACTGCCGTGGTAACCACGTGGCGTGGTTTCGCGGTTGCTGAGCGGGTGGTGCAGTTTACGCAGTAAACTGCCAAGCAACCGCGGAGCGGTTGCCGGTTGCACAGCGCCCGTAGCTCAACTGGATAGAGCATCGGCCTTCTAAGCCGGCGGTTGAAGGT
>CBDUDJ010000193.1:0-5359 GCA_965365885.1 uncultured Gammaproteobacteria bacterium | reverse complement strand
AGCGGAAATAGCAAAAGCGGAAGGTGACTCTGAAGAAGAGATCCAGCAACTGACCGCGGCGGTAGCCGCGCAGGATTCACTGCCCTATTCCGAACCGCCGTTCTGGCATTTTCCAGTGCGCCAGGCGTTGGGGACGAGCTATCTGCGAATCGGTGATACGGCTGCCGCGAGCAGGGTTTTCAGCGAAGATCTGGCCAAATTTCCGCGCAATGGCTGGTCGCTCTATGGCCTGAAACAAGCGCGGCTCGCTGCGGGTGAGTCGACGGAAGACCTCGAGGAAGCCCTGGCCAGCGCCTGGCGCTACGCCGATATACAACCCACCTCAGGTCCCTGACTGAGTCGAACGCCCCCGATAGTGCGATGCCGGTGGACTTTGTGTGAGCCGGTGGTTTGTTGACCGCGTTCACATTGCGTGAATACCCACCCAGTTCACATTACGCAGGCCGGATTTTTAGTAGCTTTGCGGCCTAAACCGAAGTCGTTTCAGATTTTCGGATCCGGTCTAGTGGATGGATACACTCATGCAGGAACAGGCAAATTTGAGTTCAGCAGACGACACCGAGGATGCGGTAGCGGGGCTGCAGAACGAGCTTACGAAATGGCAGAATCGCGTGCCGAAACTCGCGCTGGCGCTGCGTGAGCGTACCCAGGAACTCGAGGCTGTAAAGGCGCAACTCGAACAACTCCCCGCGGGCGATAATGCGGGCTCCGGCATCCAGGCTCGCGACGCCCTCATCGCAGAACTGGAAGCCAAACTCAAAGCACAGACAGGCAAACACCAGGATGCCCAGGGGCAGATGCATGCCCGCGATGTGGAAATCACGCAACTGCGCGAAGAAGTTGACCAATGGCGTGAGAAATGGCAGTCGGTCACCGAATCGCTCGATGCCCACGCCGCTGAAGTTGCCGCGAAGGAAGCTGATCAGAACGATCTACGCGTCGAGCTCGATGGCCTGCGTCAGGTCAACTCCGAACAGGGCAAGCGGGTTAAAGAGCAGGAACTCGAACTCACGGCTTTGCGGGAAAATTCACAGTCGCTCGAGTCGCGTAACCAGAAACTATTTGAAACGACCGAGATGGCGAATAGTCAAATCGAAGCTCTTGGGGAAAATCTGTCTCAGCTGCGCGAGCAGGCGCAGGAGAAAGATGAGCGACTTGCAAGCCAGGCCAGGGATGTGGATCAGAACACCGATGAACTGTCCAAACAGGCCGAACAGGTCAAGAGCCGCGATCAGGATATTGAATTCCTGCATAGCCATGTCGCGGAGAAGCAGGCGGAAATCAACACGCTGAATGAAAAATTGACCGGACTGGAAAATCTCGGTGTCCTGCAAGATGAGCTGACCAGTCGCCTTGCGGAGCTGCAGAGCCGGTATGACGCTCAGGCAGCTGAGCTGTCTGAGCTGACGGAGCAACTGACGCTCCTCGGCGAGGCGCAGGATGCGCAGAAGAAGCTCGAAGACCAGCTTGCTGAAAAAGCACAAGCGCAGGAAGCTGCAGAAGCGAAAATGGCGGAACTGCTCGAACAGGTGGCGGAGCTGGAAAAATCAGCGGGCGTTGAGCGCGATGAGGTCAAGCGTCTGGAAGAGTGCGTTGCGTCAGCCGACAGCGCTACCGGAAAACGAGAAACCGAGCGCCGGCAGCTGTCTGAACAGTTTGCCGAACTCAAGACACGCAATGAGCATCTCGAAGCGCAGTTGGCGGAGCGGTCTGACCTGGTTGTTGGCCTGGAGCAGGAAAAGACCGAAATCAATTCCAAGACCTCTTCACTCGAAGGCGAAAACAGTCGTCTTTCCAAGTCGCTTGAAAAATCCCAGCGCCACGCTGGCGAGCATGCCGAACATATCACCCAGCTCGATTCTCGCTTAGAGCGACAAAAAGATCTGATGGAGAGTCTTGAAACAGAATTTGCTCAGGTCCAGGAAGAATACGCTCAGGCGACCAAGACACACGGTAGTGAACTGCAGCAGAAAGAGGCGTTGATTGCTGTCCGTGATGAGGAGTTGGTCGCCATTCGCCAGGAATTTGAATCGGGTTCATCGAACGTTGCGGATTACGAGGAACGCGTGAGCTCGCTGAAAACCGATCTGGAGAAAGCGCGCGGTGAGGCGGCAGAAAACCAGGCTGAAGTCGAATCGGCAGCCCGTGAGAGCGCAGAGCAGAAATCACAGGACGATGCGGCACGCGGTGGCCTGACCGAGAAGATAGAATCGCTCGAAAAACAATTGCGCAAACAGACCAAAGCCACCGGCAAGGCTGAAAAGGCCGAATCTTCTGCGTGTGCGGACCTGAAAACCCTTAAGGCCGAATACAAACGCGATACGTCGGCGGAAGAGTACGTGTTGCTGCAGAAAGAGGCGCAAAAGCTCGAGGGTATGGTGCAGGAGCGCACGGAACAGCTCAATGAGGTGAAGTGGCAGCAGGAGATGTTGGCGCAACCACAGGGCGAATCTGGCGATAAGATGCTCGTGGTGTTGAACCAGCAGCTCGCAGCCGCGCGGTCGGATAACGAACGCTTACTGGAGCGAGTCCGTGAGTTGGAAGGTCACTCGGGCGATGGCTCGAAAGGTGACACTACAACCGGGTCTACGGCTGCCTTATCAGCCGTTGATAATGCCGCGACCGAACCCGCGCTCGTCGCTGAATCGGCGGCAGATGATCTGTCACAGATTCATGGTGTCGGGCCAAAGCTCGTGGTTCAACTCAAGGAACTCGGCATCGACCGGTTCGATCAGATTGCCTGCCTGAATGAAGCGGATCTCGACGATACGGCGCACGTTCTGCATCCGTTCAAAAAGCGCATCGAGCGCGACGACTGGATATCTCAGGCGGCTGTTCTGGCTAACGCTACGTAGCGCAAAGCTAACCTTGTCCCTTCGCTGAATTCTGGCGGCTCGTCAAAGATCTGCCGACAGATGCATTGTTTGTTCTTTTTTGTGTCATCTGTTGCCTATCAGAACCGAAAAACAGGGCGTTTGCATCTTGGGGCAGGTGGATTTTCATGGCCCGAAACGGGGGGTTGCGCGGTTTGTTGAATTGGCGGTTTCTCGCTATAGTTGGCTGACCTACTCAGTAACTTTTTTGGTATGGATACACATAGCGGTTTAAGCACCGTCGCTGTAGACGAACCAGGGAGCCGTCGCTCAGGCGACGAACGGCGTGCTGAAGACGAACGCCGCCGTAGCGCTCAGGGGTTGTTAGAAGTCAGGGCTCGGCGCGAAGGCGTCGCGACGGATAGACGCCAGGGAGATAGGCGTGACGAACAACCACTGCGCTCCTGGCTGGCATTCTGGCGGCGTGACAGGAGTTAGTTTCTGCGGCTGTTTCTAGTTGGCCGGCACGTGGGGCCACCACACCACCACAGCAAAAGGCTCGCTTCATCGTGTGGCCACGATGTGGGCATGATCTGGGCACTCGAAAACGGGTTTAATGGTTGGGTTTGGTATTTAGTTTTAAATCGAGGATTTTTTATGTCTTTTAGATCTATGGTGTTTAGATCTATGTGGTACGGGTCTGAAGTGTTGCTGAGTCTTCGCTGGGCGTTCGTACTGCTCATTGGTCTGTTTGCGGTGAACGTGGCTGTTGCGGCCGACGTCGGAGCCGGAAAGGCGGCTTACGCGGTCTGTGCGGCTTGTCATGGCGCAAATGGTGAAGGCAACATTGCCATGAATGCACCCAAGATTGCCGGCCAGGAAGGCTGGTACATCAAGCGCCAATTGGCTGCCTACCAGGCGGGCACCCGCGGGACCGCAAGTGGTGATGCATTTGGCATGCAGATGCGGCCTATGGCGATGACCATCGCCGGCCCTGCGGCGGTGGACAACCTCGTCGCCTACATCAAGACGATGCCTGTTGCTCCTTCTGCTGCAACGATCACAGGCGATGTCGCTGCCGGTAAGGCGACTTATGCAATTTGCGCGGCCTGTCATGGTCCGGCGGGGGAGGGCAACGAGCAACTCGGCGGCCCGAAACTCGCAGGTCAGAATGACTGGTACCTCGTCCGTCAGATGAATAACTACAATGGCGGCTTACGCGGCTATGACTCAAGCGACATTTTCGGCATGCAGATGAAGCCCATGGCGGCGACCGTAAACAGTCCAGAAGCCATCAACAACGTGGTGGCCTACATCAACTCGCTGCAGTAGCACGTGAGCGCCCGGCTCGAGGTTGATCTTGCCGCGCTGAAGGCGAACTACGGGACTTACCAGAATTCTTCCTGCGGCGGTGAAGTCGGCGCCGTGGTCAAGGCGGATGCTTATGGGCTCGGCGCCGAGGCTGTGGCGGCTGCGCTGCAGGATTCGGGTTGCTGCCATTTCTTCGTCGCAACTGCTGCTGAAGGGGTTGCGTTGCGTGGCCATGTCGGCTCGGCAGCCATATACGTCTTTGAGGGCACCGAGTCGGTTCCGGCGTTGCTCAGCGCCGGGTTAATCCCGGTGATCAATCACGAGTCACAACTTGCCTGCTGGCAGCCGCAGCGCGACCGGCCGTGTGCAGTCCACGTCGATACCGGCATGGCCCGTCTTGGGTTTGCCAGTGACTTTCGTACGCAGGAGCTTGCGGACTTCAATGTTGCGTTGCTCATGACGCACCTCGCTTGCGCAGATACGCCTGAACATCCACTCAATACGACCCAGATAGAGCGTTTCGACGCCGTGCTGAAAAAGCTCCGCCCGCTGTTTCCCGATGTCCTCACCAGCATTGGCAGTTCAGCCGGCTATCTCAGTGGCGCTGCCTGGCAGGGTGATATCGGTCGCCCGGGGATTGGCTTGTACGGAGGTAATCCCTATGTTGATCGACCCAATCCAGTGGCGCCGGTTGCACGTTTCGAAGGCAAGGTGCTTCAGCTGAGACAACTCCCGGCCGGATGTCCCGTTGGTTACGGTGCCTCGATGGTGACCGAACGTCCCACCGTCGTCGCCGTGGTCGGCTTCGGATATGCCGACGGTGTTCCCCGCAGCCTGTCCAACTGTGGTGCGATGACCGTCCACGGACATCGCTGTGCTGTCATCGGCCGGGTTTCTATGGATCTGACGAACGTCGATATAACGGATTGCCTGGCGGCCGGAGCCGATGTGCAACCCGGGGATTGGGTCGAATGCTTCGGTGCTGGCGTCAGCCTCGATGAGGTCGCCCGTACGGCCGGAACGATCTCTTATGAAATTCTCAACGGCATCAGTGCGCGAGTCACGCGCAAGTATCTAGCCGCCTGATAGCGCATCGACTGTCTCGTCGTTCGTGGCGGGAACTACCTTCGGTACGGTGGCCTGCCACAGCAGAAGTTCCTCCTCGGCACGCTTGGGTTGGCCCAATGCTCGCTGGACGAATGCCCGGTTGAACCGCGCAGCGTCCAGCCGCCCGC
>CBDUDJ010000192.1:0-5368 GCA_965365885.1 uncultured Gammaproteobacteria bacterium | reverse complement strand
TTCTGTGTGAGTTTTCTTGTCGCGTTTGGCAAAGGGCCGTGGTGGGTTCCCGCTGGGCAGCGTGCGAAGCTCGCTGTCTCGTGAATCAACCCGCAAGAATTGTGCGGCGACAGTTGCCTGGCACGACACACAGGACGAGCCAAGATGAATAACGCAGATCTGGTTGACCGCCGTAATCAGCTGATCGGCAGTGGCGCCGCGCTGTTCTATCGAGAACCCGTCCATATCGTGCGAGGAGAAGGCGCCTATCTGTACGACGCAAACGGTAAGCAATACGTCGACATGTACAACAACGTCCCTTGCGTCGGTCACGCCAACCCCACGGTCGTCGCGGCCATGCACAAGCAGGCCGCCACGCTCAACGTACACAGCCGCTACCTGCACGAAGGCATCCTGGACTACGCAGAACGTTTGGCGGCGCTGCATGCCGGGCACCTCGAGAGCACGGTCTTTGCGTGCTCAGGCACCGAAGCCAATGAGGCGGCGATGACCATGGCCAAATTGGTCACGGGTGGCCGCGGCTTCATCTGTACCGATGCGGCCTATCACGGCAACAGCGCGCAGGTCGGCATGCTCAGCCACGTAGCAACCGAGCAAACACACCACGTGGAAGTCCGCTCGGTCCCGTACCCACAAAAATACCGACCACTTGAAGAAGGCATTGACGAAGACGCGCTGTGTGCGCGATACCTTGCTGAGGTGACACGGGCAATCGCAGAACTGGAAGCGGCTGATATCAAATTGGCAGGCATGTTGGTCTGCCCACTGCTCGCGAACGAAGGCCTACCCGATATCCCGCACGGCTTTATGCGTCAAGCGGCGGATCTCATTCGCGCCGCGGGAGGATTGTTCATTGTCGACGAAGTGCAATCGGGATTCTGTCGCTCGGGTTCCTGGTGGGGTTATGAACTCATGGAAGCAACACCGGACATCGTGACAATGGGCAAGCCCATGGGCAACGGCCTGCCGCTTGCGGGTGTCATCTCGAGTCGCGATTTCGTCGAGCAATATCGTGCGAAATCCCGCTACTTCAACACCTTTGCGTCCAGCCCGTTACAAGCGGCTACGGGCATGGCGGTACTCGATGAAATCGAGCAAAACGGTTTGCAGCAGAACGCGCGGGACACTGGACAATATTTGCGCGCAGCGCTCGAGCCCTTCAGTCAACGCTACGAGTCGCTCGCCGAAGTACGCGGACACGGTCTCTTTGTTGGCCTGGAATGGGTCAGCGATCGCGACGCGAAAACTCCCGATCGGGAAGGCGCGGTGGATGTCGTCAACGCGATGAAGGACAAGGGGTTTCTGATGGGCAACGCTGGTGCTCTGGGCAACCTGGTCAAGCTTCGACCACCACTGGTATTCGGACGGCAGGAGGCAGACGCCTTTCTTTCCGCATTTGGCGAGGTGATGCGGGATCTCCATGGAGGCGAGTGACCAACAACTTACGGCTACCGCCGAACGAGCGATCCGATTCTGGGATCTGGGGGACAGCGAGCTAACGCTCGTTTCGCGTAGCGAAAACGTTGTCTTCAAGGTCGAGCGCAGCGCGCAACCGCACTATGCGCTTTGCTTGCATCGACCGGGTTACAACACGTTCAATGAGCTGCGTGCGGAGTGCACGTGGACCGAGGCGCTCAGCCGTGCTGGTATCAGGGTCCCGCGGCATCACTACACCACAGCCAACGAGGCCTATGCGCGAGTCCTGCTCGCCGACACTGAGCAACAACTGCGGGTTGGCATGATCGAATGGATGGATGGCGTGTCGCTGGGCTCGTTGATCGATGCGGCCGACGATGACGAACGACTCGACTACTTTCGCCAACTTGGCGGGGTCATCGCGCAAGCCCACAATCAAGCCGTCGCCTGGGAAGCGCCTTCTGGATTCACGCGCCGTCGCTGGGATGCCGATGGCTTGATGGGTGCCGATCCATTATGGGGTCAGTTCTGGCGGGCGCCACAATTGAGCCATGCACAAGGAAAGGTGTTTGCTGAAGCACGGGCCAAGATGCATTCGCTCCTCACCGACTACGGTGAACCCGAAGCAGAATTCAGTCTCGTTCATGCTGACCTGCATCCGTACAATATGCTCGTTGACGGCGTTGGCATTCAGATCATCGACTTCGATGACTGCGGCTACAGCTGGCATCTCTATGACATTGCAGTCGCCTTGTACAACTACCGAGATCATCCGCAATTCACCGACATCCGCGACGTGCTTGTGGCTGGATATCGCGCGGTGAGGCCATTGGGCGGTGTTTCCCTGGGCCGGCTGCCCGTGTTCTTTCTAATTCGTTCGCTCGTATGGTTGGGCTGGATCAACGGTCGGCCTGAGCTCTTGAACGAGGAAAGAGTCCACCGTCACGTTCAAGCCGTCGCCACGGAAGCGCAAGCATTTCTCCAGAGAGCTGGCTAGGCCAGTGCAATTTGTTAGATGAATGCTGATGTAGAGTCAACCCCGAAGGCCGGGCGGCGGATTACGTTGGCGCCAGATGGTGTGCCGGCGAGAATTGCGCTCGCCATTCTCACAAC
Source organism: uncultured Gammaproteobacteria bacterium (assembly GCA_965365885.1). Classification (GTDB taxonomy): domain Bacteria; phylum Pseudomonadota; class Gammaproteobacteria; order Pseudomonadales; family Azotimanducaceae; genus SZUA-309. The sequence goes on along the minus strand of CBDUDJ010000192.1, from coordinate 2,839 downwards.
TGCCGGAATTCTGTACGGCAACATCGGTCCGGTTATCGTCTCCGGGCTCGCGCAAACCGCGCAGTTTACGAGCGAAACCGCAGGGTATGTATTTTCTGCCAACATGTATGGATCAGCCATTGGCGGGTTCGGTGTGGTGCTGGTGCTGCAACGGATCAATTGGCGGATATCAGCGGCGCTACTGCTGGCCATTCTGATGATCTGCGATCTGATGTCGGCGAACGTGGTTGATGCCAGCTACCTCACGAGCCTGCGTTTTCTCCACGGTCTGACCGGGGGATCTCTCATTGGTATCGGGATGTCGGTGATCGCGCGTACGGCGCGCCCCGAACGCACGTTTGGTGTGTTGATATTCATCCAACTCGGGCTCGGCGGCGCGGCCACCGCCTTGCTGACGCCCCTGATAGCCTCGATGGGAATGAGCGTCATCTGGCTATCGCTCATGGGTTTTTCCACCGTCGCACTTGCGCTGATTCCCCTGCTGGATGCCTATCCCATTGAAAGGGAATCTGTTGCACAGACCGAATCTCCTTCGACAGGCAGGGTTGGCAGCGAATCGGTGGGTGGTGGTCGTGCGCAGGCGTCCTGGCCCATAGTGATTCTGGCGATGGCCGCTCTCTTCATGTACCAGGCTGGTGAAATGTCTGCGTTCGCCTACGTTATCGAGCTCGGCAACCATTACGGCTTCAGCATCGATTTCATGAGCGTGACTGTCGCTACATCGTTGTGGATTGGGGCACCGGCGGCACTTTTTGTGGCCTGGTGGTCTACCCGTAGCGGCCGGGTACTGCCTGCGTGTGGAGGGGCTGTGTTGACCACGTTGGCGGTAAGTCTTCTGTTTATGGCCAACACCAGCGCCTATGTGCTCGCCAACGTCGGGCTCAGCATTTTCTTCAGTATGACAATCCCTTACCTGTTGGGCATCGCATCCGAACTCGACAACACCGGCCGGCTTGCAGCGTTTGCAGGTTTCATCAACAGTCTGGGGCTGGCCACCGGCCCAGCAATTGCCGCGGCACTCCTGGGCGATAACCATTTTGAACGTGTGCTGATCCTGGCGGTGAGTTGCATGGCTGTTAGTGCGATTCTGGTTGCACGACCCGCCCGATTGCTGGATCAAAGGATGCGCAGCGGGCGAGCTGTCTGGGAAGCCGGGTGAGGAAAAAGTATGTCAGACGAAACACGAACTGAGAGTCTCGCATTCCTGAGGTACGCACTGGAACGTGTGGTTCTTGCAGCTGGCGGATCCTCCGAACATTCAGCGTACGTCGCAGACGCAATCTCATTTGCACACATACAAGGGAAACTCAATCAAGGCTTGGGCGTCTACGAGGTCATCGACCTTGCGCTGAAACTCGGTGTGCTGGACATGTCTGCCATACCCGAGGTCATCGACGAAGGACCGGCGTGGGCCGTGGTCGATGGCCATCGTTCCTCTGGCTACTATGCGCTCAACGTGATGGCCGATGTCGCGATTGAAAAAGCCAGTACCAGCGGCATTGCGATTGTCTACGGTGGCAATCACAACGATGCCGGTAGTTTTGCGTCATACGTCTACAAGGCTTATGAACAAGACATGATGGCTATGGCCTCCAACAACACGCCTCCGCTTGCAGCGCCATTTGGCGGCATGGAGAACTATCTCTCTTGCCCGCCTTTTGACGCCATCGTGCCGTCTGGATCTGAACCGCCCATCTGGGCATCGCTCAAGTTTGCCGAGTTCTATGACGCAGACATATCTGAGGCGGTTCTACAGAACAAGCCAATGAAAGGTAAATGGCTGATCGACCCGGAGTCAGGCGAGTTAACTGACGACGCTGAACCCTACGCACAACCGTTCGAAGGATATGGTCGCGTCTGGGGATATTCCTGCGGTGGGCAAATCGAAACCGCCCGGACCTACGCCTTGAATCTTTGGAACGAAGGAATGACGGCAATCGCCAATCCCATTGGCGTACCGGTTAACCGGATATCCGACACGGACGATTTCCAGGCTGCTCTGCATGGCAAGGGTGAAGCGACCACAACAGTGGGCGGAAGCTACTACATGTGCATCAACCCGGCGGTGTTTGGTCCGATTGATGCGGTGAAAGCGAGATCGGATGACTTTGTTGGCGCGGTACGAAAGTCAAAAATGCGACCAGGTCATCGCATTCGCATGCCGGGTGAAACTGCCTACAACAACCTTGCTCAAAACAGTGAGACCATCGAAGTGCTTACCAATCACTGGCAGCCCTTTTTTGAGAATATTGCTGGCCAGTACGGTTTAAGTGAAGCCTCCCTAAGGTCAGATTTCGAGGTGGCCCACCCAGGAGTCCAATGAATGAAAACGCCGGAAATGCAACGTCTACCTTGGGATTGCAAAGCCAGTGATATCGTCGAGGCTAGTGAGCGAGATGGCGGCGTTATCGTCGATGGTTGGCTGAACGGAGGCTTACTTGAGCGGTTCAATGCCGAACTCGTGCCGTGGCTCAATCAGCACGAAGGAACTGATTCGGGCTCCGAGGCTTCTGACGAATTTCTTGGTAAGAAAACTCGACGCCTACAGGGCCTTGCCGCCAAGACGCCGAGCTTTATTGACATCCTGATCGATGAGCGACTTGTGGGCTTCGCGGAGACTGTACTGCGTCCGATCGGCCCCACCATCATCCTGAACAATGGCGAGGTTATCGATATAGGACCAGGGGAATCAGCCCAGCCTATGCATCGCGATGATGATGCCTGGAACTTTGCCAACGCATCGAATCCGCTGATGGTGAACACAATCGCTGCATTGACTGATATTACGCCTGAAATGGGTGCCACACTGGTCGTGCCGGGTAGTCATTGTTGGGATCGC
>CBDUDJ010000191.1:0-5369 GCA_965365885.1 uncultured Gammaproteobacteria bacterium | reverse complement strand
GTCCGATTCAAGCCACTCAAGGGTTCGTCTTTCCGGTGATCCCCTCTCGCAACGTCGGGATTGCAGCCCTGCTGGAAGACACTCCGCTACTGGTGGGTCGCGTGAATGAAGTGCTGGACAGAGCGGGTAGTCTGCTTGATGAATCGAATCAGGAATCGGTTAGCCGGACCTTGGATAATCTCGAAGCGCTGACTGCGACACTTGCAGACCAGCGTGAGCAAATCGCCTCTATTCCGAAGCGACTCGACACAGTGCTCATAAACCTGGATCGCGCCGTGCAGCAACTGCCGGAATTGTTAACCCAGGTGCAGCCTGACGTCACTGCCGCGGCGAAAAACCTCAACCTTGCGAGCGAACGGCTTGCCGCGTTGACGGGTCATCTGGCTGAACTGCTCGAGGAAAACGATACGGAAGTTCGAAGCTTCGTCAGCGATGGTCTTGGTGCAACACCAGCGCTGGTTGCCGATCTGCGACAGACACTGCGGGAACTCAATAAGCTGGTGTCCGAACTGCGCGATGACCCGTCGCAGCTGGTGCATCGACCAAGAATGCGTACGGTGAGCGTAGCGCCCTGATGCGTTTTTTACTCGTTGTCGTAGTGGCGCTCTGGCTGGCTGGTTGCAACTCCATCCTTACTTCTGATCAACCAGCTGATCAGATATATTGGCTCGAACCTGCGGATTTGTCGGCAGAGTTCGATGCACCTGCACAAGCGCTGGGAGTGCGAGTGGCGATCACTGTCGTTCCTGGACTTGATACCGATCGCATTCTCATCAAGGGCCCTGGGCCTACTTTGAATCAGTATGCAGGTGCCCGTTGGCCCGATAACTTACCGGAGATCGTGTTGAGTCTCCTGAGTAGAACCATGGAGTCTGCAGGGCTGTTCAGCAGCACGCTGAGTTCGTCCGAAGCAGAGCTGAAACTCGAAGTCCGGGAGTTTTTCGCCAGCACGAACGACATCGGGTCCTCACCCACCATAAGCGTCAGCGTGCAAGGCCAGCTTACCTGTGAACGCACCGCCGGATCGGAGGCGATCGGTTCGCAGGTATCACAAGTTGCGTCGGCCAATCGGTTGAGTGCGATTGTCGCGGCGCATCAGAGTGCCCTGGATGATGTTATGCGGGGTCTGGTCTTGCAGATCAGGCAACGCTGCTTCGCGAAGTAGTCGCGGCTTAGGCTTGCTGAGCCAGTCGATCGCGGATTCGTTCACGCGCTGAATCAGTGAGTTCCACACCTTCCAGCAGCTTTTCCGAGTCGGTCTCTGCGCAGGCGCTCCGCAGAAATTTGAGCTGACTTGCGAAGCGGGTACACATGTCACAGCGCCACAGATGCAAACGCAGCACAAAGCGCTCACGCAAGGTCAGCGTTCGATCCAACGACTCTGAGATCAACTGCGCGGTCTCTTTGCAGGTCAACATCTACCTATTCCTTTTCGAACCAATGCGTATGCAAACAGTTACGGACCAGCTTGCGTGCGCGTGAGAGCATTACCCACAGATTGTTTTTGGTTGAAATATTCAGCGTTTCAAGCAGTACGTCGGTTTCCATGCCGTCGAGTTCACGCAACGTAAACAGCGTTCGCAGGCTGTCGGGCAATGAATCCACACAACCGCCCAGTATCGGCCAGAATTCAGCCTGTTCTGCCAGTTTCTCCGGAGTGCGCCACTCTTTGAGCGTCACCGCCCAGCTGCCTTCGCTGTCGAAGTCGCCATCATATGCATTCAACTCGTTTCCCTGCTCACGCGCCGCCTTTCGAAAATAGTCCAGTATCTTGTGCCGCAGGATACCCACGAGCCAAGTCTGTTCAGTTGAGGCACCTTGGAAGGTGCCAGCAGAGACGATTCCGGCCAGCAATGCCTCCTGCACGAGATCTTCAGCCGTAGCCTGATCATGCACACGCGCCCTGGCGTAGCGAAACAGGATGTCGCCATAGCGATCGAGCCAGGTCGTGGGATCGAGCTCGGTTGTGTATGTGGGGTCCAACACTCCTATGTGTCGCTCTTCGAGGTGAAACCTTACATATTAGTACCGGGTATTAGCCTTTAGCCTTTCATCGTAAAAGGCTAAAGGCTAATACCCGGTACTACGCTCACTGTCGGGCTTCTTCGATCTCTTCGGCTCTCTTGGCGGCAGCCTCTGCCATTTCCTTAGCGCGTTGTTTGGCGGTATCGAGCTGATCCTGGGACTTCTGCAGCATGTGGCCCTCTGAGGATTTATCGCTGTCGCCGCTCTGGCCGCAGCCGCCGAACACCAGCAGCCCGATGCAGCCGATGACGAGTACAAAACGTTGCATAGGTGCTTCCTGATTCGCAAGTCTGTGTGCATGGTATGCCAAGGTGGTTTCCCGGGGAACCGCTGCCGGTGATCAGTCGGGCCTAGACTACTTATAGAGGATAGGTTCGTTGTGGTTGGAGAGGTGCTTTGTTAGTGACATCAATGTTGCGCAGTCCCGGCACGGTCAGCAGCAGTATGAGCGTAAGAGCGGCAAGCCCGAACGCGCAGCCGATGAGCGCAACCTCGATATTCGCGGTTTCCGCAACGTAGCTCACAGGCAGTGCACCCAGCGGCATCAGGCCGAATGTCATCATCATGATGCTCATCACCCGACCGCGCATTTCGGGTTCGATAATGAGCGTGATGATGCTCATGTGAAGCGACATGAAAATGGAACTTACTAGCCCCATGAGCGCGCAGGCGACTAACGCCAGCGCCATGGAACTGGAGATGGCGAAAGCGCCCAGCGATACCGCCCAGGCGAGTGCTGTGGCGAAGAGGATCATGCCCTTGCTCTGTGCTTCGGCAAAGCGCGCGAGTACCAGGGAGCCGACAATGGCACCTGCACCCATAACGCTCAGGAGGAGCCCCAGGTCTGCAGGACCGCCGTTCAACACATCGTGGTTGAAGACCGGCATCAGTGTCTGCACAGGGAAACCGAACAGCAGCGGAATGAAGGTCATGATGATCAAGCCGCGCAACAAATCGTGTTTCCAGATGTAGCGCAGACCATCACCCATGTCGCCGCGAATAGTGCCCCGATGCGTAAGCGTGGACTGGCCGCGGTGTCGCAGTACGACCACGGTAAGCACGGAAATCAGATAAAGCACGCCGTTGGCGATGAACACCACGCCGACGCCGAACTGGGAGCTGGTGTCGCCGCCGGCAATGACCGCGATGATGATACCGGCCATGCTCGGTCCAAGCACGCGCGAGAGATTCATGGTGGCTGAGTTCAACGCAACAGCGTTGACTAACTGATCATCGCCAACGACTTCCGGCACCATCGCCTGCCGTGCCGGCATGCTGAAGGACATGATGCTGCCGTTGAACAAGCCAAAGGCAATGAAATGCCAGAATTCGATGTGGCCGGTAATCACGATACCGGCAAGCAGGAAGGTACTGGCGCAATTAGCCGCCTGCGCGGCAATCATCACCCATTTTTTTGTCAGGCGATCAGCTGCGACCCCGCCGAACAGGGAAAACAGTATCATGGGCAGGGAGAATGCCATCATCACCCAGGCCAGCTGGAGAGGCGACTGCGTCATGTCGTAGATGAGCCAGCCGCGGGCGACCATCTGCATCTGCATGGCAAAAGTGGCGGCCAGGTTGCCGAACCACAGGTAGCGAAAATCTCGATTTTCGAGTGAGCTGAACATGCGCTGCGTGGAATGCAGCGGGGAATCGGCTTCCATACTTTCCTCTGCGCCGGGGAACTCTGTTCTACGCTTAATCCGCGTTATCTGCAAAAGATGGCGGCACTGCACGATAGAATTTCTCGCGCTTGCGTACGGGATCCAGTAGCGACCAGTCACCTTTTTCGAGGGCGAATCCCTGCGGGAAGGGTGGCCGCACTTCCATGCCGAGCGATTGCATGACGCGGTCGTCCCGGTAGTAACACTGAGCAGTGATGGCGACGAGTGCCGACACTAGCAATGGCTGATCGCGGCGCAGTTCTGCCGTCACGTGTTGCCGATCGTCTTCTGACAACCCGCTGAAATCTACGTCTGAAAATTTGTTGCTGATCTCGTTCAATGCCTGAAGAACTTCATCGACTGCCGGTTGATACGTGTGTGCGGTCGCCAGAATATCGGCGAATATTGTGTCGTCAGCCGCGCCTGGAACTGCATGTTCTTCGCTGGGTGGAATCATCATGTGCACGAGGATCCGCAGCGCGTCACGTGCGTCAATTGGCAGAGGATTGTCGGAGGTGATCAGATTGTCATTGCCTGTCATAGCGTGTCCCGCTCAATCGAACAGATTTGCCAGCCGCTGCTTCATCGAGTCGGCGATGTACAGTGCGAGGGCTTGTATGGTGCGTGTCGGATTCACACCGGCTGAGGTCACGAAAATACTGCCGTCGACGATGAAGAGATTCTTCACGTCGTGACTGCGGCCCCATTCGTTGACCACCGATTGCGCCGGATTCCGACCCATCCGCGCAGTACCCATCAGATGCCAACCACCGACCGCGATCGGCGCTTCGGCGATAACGTCATACGCCCCGGCGGCGCGAAGTACTTCGGAGCCGCGCGCAACGGCGTGGTCCAGCATCCTGCGACTGTTGTCACTGAGCGTATAGGTGATCTTCGGCGCTGGAATGCCGTTGCCATCAGTAAGATCACTATCCAGCGTGACCGTGTTGTGTGCCTCGGGCAGGTCCTCGCAGATCGCGACCATGCCGGTGAGCCGGTTGAACATTTTCCGGAAAGCCTGGTGGTGCTCTTCGCCCCAGGGTATTCGTCCGGACATCATGCCGCTCAATGCGGTCATGACGGGCCCGCGGCCACGGGTGATCTCGTAGGTGTAGCCGCGCACGAAATCCCGCGTGCTGTCAGTTTCGTAGAATTCCTGACTCCAGATGCAGTTGTGGGGGCCGACATAACCGTCCTGCGGATCATCGAAAACACCCAGGATGGATGCGTAGGGATGGAACATGAGATTTTTACCGACGAGGCCGCTGTGGTTGGCGAGACCGTCGGGAAACTGGTTCGAAGTTGAATTCAGCAGAATTCTCGGCGTGCCAACACCATTGCAGGCGAGCACCACGACTTCCGCGGCTTGGAACTGCTCGTTGCCATCTGCGTCGTAGTAGATCACTCCAGCGGCCATCCCGGCATCGTTGAGCGTAATTTCACGAACCCGCGCGCGGGTGCGCAACTCAACTCCGGCCCGAATCGCGTGGGGCCAGTAACTGATGTCGGTGCTGGACTTCGCACCTTGGGCGCAACCGCTGAGGCACGCGCCAAGGTTGATGCATTGGTCGCGGCCGTCATATGGCTCGGTGGCGATTGCCGTGTCCGACGGCCACCAGTGCCAGCCCAGCTTGTTGAAGCCGCGCGCGAGTGTCTGACCGGCCTGGCCCAGCGGCAGTG
>CBDUDJ010000190.1:0-5373 GCA_965365885.1 uncultured Gammaproteobacteria bacterium | reverse complement strand
AGCGGCAGACAAAAGAAGCCGCGACCACCAGCGCCTGCTGCACCGCCGGGAGAAGCTCAGAGCGGAGTCGGTGGCGCGGGCAGAAGCACAATGCCACGAAGCACGTACGGCACTCGAGGACATCCGATTGCAAAAGCGTCAGGGCTACCCGGCGCGAACCGCGCGCTTGCTCGATCGTAACCAGTCACGCTGGGAATCCGTGCGCAGAGCAAACTGCTGACACAATTGTGGCAACGGCGTTAGGCGTTTGTCTCCGGCGCGAGCAGTCGCGTGGCGATCGCCACCGTCCGCCGCGTCAGGAAGTGCCGCTGCAGGAAATTACGCCGCGCCTCCGCAGGCGGCTCCCTGGAAGTCTCCCAGCTGGTCAGACTGTCATACCAGGTCACCAGCAACATCTTGCCCTTCCGATTCGACCGCTCGTGCTGACAGAACAGGCCCATGGGCTGTGCGCTGTAATCACCGGCATTCTCAAAGGTGGTCCAGGCTTCATTGGACAGGCGGGTGATTTCTGCGACATCTTCGTTGGCCACGTAGAACGAACGGAACACATAGATGCCGCTCTTTTCGCAGGGTGCGGGCGTCACCGGACGGACGGTTGCTTCAAGGTGCTCAAGTTTACGCACCTTCACGACACCACCTAGTGGTCTCGCATATGCAGACAGCGGCAGATCATTACCCGTCGCAGCAACTACGATGAGCTCGTTGCTCGCCACGCCGAACAGCCCGTTAAAAATTCCCCACACCGAGATATCAATCTGTCGCCATTGAGGAATGACCTGCGTGCGAAGGACATCGAGCAGTGCTCGATTGTCACGACCTTTGCCACGGAGATGGAGATAACAATAACTACCACTCATCTTTCCAACTGCCTGCTCATTGTCTTGTATAAAGGTAGCGTCGGTAGCAGCGAAAGCGCCGATATTCCGAGCGCAAACCCGATCGACACATATTTCGCCAGAGCACCGATTACTGGACCACCGAATGATTGCCCGATGGCGTCTGCCTGTCCATAGATAGAAAAAAGAGTTGCTTTCGCTTCTTCGGGTAAAAGTCGGTTCAACCACGAAGTCATCAAGGGTCCATATGCAGATCGCAAAGCTCCAACGAGCCAGTAACAAGCAAGCACAACAACGAAGCTATCGAGGTTGGCAAGCAGTAGAACACCCAGGCTCACACCCACAAGCAAAGCGGAAAGAATATTGGTCAACCGGAACTGATCTTCGAGATCGACGCGACTGCGCGCCACGCTGGTTGCTGCTAAACCGAACAGACTGGAAACAGCCGCAATGATTCCCCACCAGGTAACGGAATCCAGAGTACCGATCGTCGGGAACTCAAACTCAGCAATCAGATAAGGCGTGAAGAGTCGATCGATCCCTTCACTGAACATGCCGAAGACCATCGTGATAGCGAGCATCGAAACGAGTACCGGTCGACCGCGAATCTCGTTGACGCCTGAGACGAACGTTGTGCGAACAGCCTGCCAGGTATCGCGCTGCGCCACACTGGTGGGCTGGAAATGATCTTCCCGCATCAGAAAGCACAACGCGATCGCCAGCACGATCAGGCCAATCGCCCCGGCGGCTATCGGAAGTGCCAGGGAGATGTGGGCAAGTGCGACCGCACTTGAGATGCCAACAAACGCCGCAGCGTGGGCGAGCTGCGAACCGCGTAAGAAAGCTTCGTTAGCTCTGCTCACGCCCAGCTCCGAGGAGACCCAGGCTGCGTATGCGCCGGAGATGAATGTGTAGCCGAACCCCCAGATGACCTGCGACAGCAGGATCGCAGAGAAATTCGGCCAGATAACAATGACCAGAAATCCCAGGCCAACAATCGCGTGCCCGACAATTACTGACAAGCGGCGACTCACGGTATCAGCCAGCACGCCGGTTGGAATCTCGAACACGAACACCGAAAATTCCAGCACAGTCCCCACCAGAACCATCTGCAGCGGATCAAGACCTGCGACCTCGACCATGAAAACGAGATTGACAGTCACCATGCTGGCCCAGCAGATGGCCCAGACCATACGCGCCATCAGATACAGACGATAACTATCCACTGGACAGGCCAGCCAACAGCCCACGGATCAACCAGGCCGGCGCCACAAATACCAAATTGGATACCAAGTTAGAGTTCCGCGGCGCAGAAATGATCAGACAGTCCCCGATTCAGCCTTCGCGTTCCTGCACTTGTTTACCATCGACGCCCAGCGCTGTGACCCGATCGAGATCAATCACGACCGCCACGCCGTTTTTGTCCGGATCAAACTGCCGCTCCACGGGATGCATCTCCTGATAGACACGTTCGTGTTCCGCGGCGTCTGTCACTACCCGGCAGCGACCTTCGAACGTGTAGTAGACGCGGGAGCCGATATCGCCATAAATGAAGGCGATATGTGGATGTTCCGGCAGCGTCGTGAGCAACGCACCTGCCGGGTTGCGTACCCAGATCGCGAGCGCGTCAACGGCATGAACATGGGTGGAGCCGTAGAATGAGATATGCGGCTTGCCATCGATATCGACATAGCCAGCAGTCAGCGTTTTCTGATTATCGATCGCAACCGCCAGCCGCTCACTCATTTCTTCGCTTAGCTCAATCAAATTAATTCCCCGGTGCGCATTCGTAGACCTTGTAGTGCATGCCGCCTTCAAGCAACCGCCCTTCGGCAACCGCGACAACATGATTGAGCCAGCTGTAGCGCTCATCGCCCGTCTCGAATCTCGGCTGTGTCACGAAGTAATTGTCACCAAATTCAGTGGATGTGCCACTGGCAAAAGCCTTACTGATCTTATCGGTGTACTCCAAAATCCCGGTGTAGTGCATGTAGATATGGGCCCCATCGTTCGTCGCCAGCGTAAGACGGACATCGATGTGCCCCACTCCGGTGTTATCAAAGAGCACCCAATCCGCGCCCGGCGTGAGAATCTGACCACTGAGCCTCGCGCCGGTAAAACTACCCCCTGTGACTTCACCAATGACCCTCGTGCCCAGCGGCCCGGCACCGATCGCGGTGCTCGAACCTATGCGTCCCTGCATTTCAAAAAGTGGTGTCAGTTTCATCTGCTGCTCCCTGCGGCGAAACCCCTTCTGCAGTCAGGCCGTGGTGTGACCTGACTGACAAAACCTACCATAAATCGCGGCGCGTACCTGTTTGGCCAGGCGCGTACCTGTTTGGCCAGGCGCGTACCTGTTTGGCCAGCTGCACTCTTGCGCACCCGCATAGCCGTTTCAGCCGCTGGCCAGATCGATTTCCTCAACAATGGCCGCGGTCGTCAGGCTACCAGCCGCAAGATTGTCCCGCAGCAGTCGTCTGGCCAGATTCTGACAAACCTGATTGGCCGGGGTGGGAATGCCGAAGCGCCGGCCCAGCCAGACGATCTCGCCGTTGAGATAGTCCGTTTCGATGTTGCCGGTCGCACGAAAAATGCTTTGCCACGACGAACCACCCATTCTCGGAAAACCCGGCACGTCGACCATCGTGTAGGTATCCTCGCGACGTGCCCGCACTTCGTCGCGAGTGGCGCAATCGATTCCGGCCGCCGCATAACAAGCCAATGCTTCCTTCCTCAGCATCCTGCCGATCGATTTCAGGTCGTCTGCCTCGCTGGTGGCAGCTTGATCGATCTGCTCTGGAGTGGTCGCAGCCTGCAACGAGTTTCCCAGATTGCCGAGCAACTTCGCGTATTTTTTCCGCATCACGACGGAATCCGGCTGAGCACTGAAGCCAGCCTGTTCGAGCAATGCCGTCAGTTCGTCCACTACATCGTCGATGCCTTCGGGATAGCGGCCCGTATCGAGAATTCCGCCACCACCCGCACCGTAGGTGATCACCTCTCCCGCGCGCAGATGCGACGCTGGCAGGTTGACGAGCATTCCGTAGACGTTGGGGAATCGACGCAATGCCATTTCTTCATTTGCGACACCGTTTTGACCGCACACCACCGCCACTGTTTCGGGAGCACTCAGGGCGAGCGTTTCAAGTGCATCAGTTGTGTGCTGCGACTTCATTGTCAGTATTACCACGTCACCCGGGCGCCACTCGATCTCGGCAGGTCCGGCTACCGCCGGGATGGGCAACTGAAAATCACCGTCGGGAGCCACGAAGCGCAGACCCGATGCCTGCAGCGCAGCCAGATGGGCACCGCGCGCGATCAGGACCACCGGCGTTCCCTGCTGCCACAGCCGCGCACCGATCGTGCCACCCACACCACCGGCACCATAGATAATGACCCGCATGACTTCTCTCCCCCAAAACACGGTCCGCGGATAAACCGCGTTAGAATATTTCACAAGTTTCCGGCAAGGCGCGCATGAATGCTACGACGAGTGAGAGGTTATCTTTTGCCGCGAACCGAGCCAGTTTCAGCAGCCAGCCAGAAATTGCAGGATCAGGGCTATGCAATGCTGCGGAGCGCATTTACTGCTGCAGAAATCGCGGCACTGACCGAGGATATCGATCAGGTTTACCTCGACCATCCCGCCGATGCCCGCGCCGCGGCAGTGCGAGATCCAGCAGAAGACGAAGATTTCCGCTACGCGATGTTCAACAGATCCGCTCTCGCGCAGAGGGCGATCGCCCATGAGCTCATTTTGAGCACGATCGAACCGTTGCTCGGCGAAGACTGCCACGTCATCGCTAATACCTGCTGGCGCAATCCCGTCAGGCAACGCAATACACACGGTGGCGGGTTCTGGCACATTGATGCCGGACCGCATATTCCGCGGCCGCAGGACGTCGCCTGGGATGAGCGGATTGCCTACCCCATCTTCGCCATTGGCGCGCATATCTATCTGCAGGACTGTCCGCTGTCATGCGGGCCGACCGGGATCATTCCCGGGAGCCACAAATCCGGCCGCCCACCACCCGTCGAACAGCTCGACGATGTTGACCTCGAATACGAAGGCAACAAAGTTGTGCCAGCGCTCGCGCAGGCAGGTGACGTCTGTCTCTTCGTTTCAGATGTGTGGCATCGCAGACTACCGGCCGACGCTGCCGATAAGGGGCGCTACTTTCTGCAGGTTCACTATGGTCGGCGCGATATCGCACAGCGCATCTTACCGACGAGCGAAGTAAACCATGTGACCGAATCGGCCCGGGCGCGAATCACATCCCCCCGCGAAAGCCAGCTCCTTGGACTGCACAGCGGCCTTTTTTACGACGGTTGAGTCACTTTTCCCCCCAGCCGATTCGCCGTAGCAGGCTCAGCGCAGCATGAGTGGATAGTCCAGGACGGCATCCCAATAAAGTTGCGCCACACTGCCATAACGGCTTTCGTTGGCAAAACCGTGGTGGCGCAACGTCTCCATGTCCCGGACAATCCGCTCGAGCGGCCGTGCGGAATAGATGACCGACGTGCCCGCCGCATCAGC
>CBDUDJ010000189.1:0-5398 GCA_965365885.1 uncultured Gammaproteobacteria bacterium | reverse complement strand
TGGAGCGGGAAACCAGGTTCGAACTGGCGACCTTGACGTTGGCAACGTCACGCTCTACCAACTGAGCTATTCCCGCTTAGGGGCGGCTATTTTGCCCAAACGAATCTGAAAAACAAGTTCTACCGCCCCAAGCTCAGTCAGCATCGTCCGGATCGACATTATAGTCGGCTCTCGCCGCATCTGCGGAGACGAGCCCCGCACGCACGTCGGCCAGCACCTCAGATCTCTCACGCCTGGCGACGCGGCCAGTACCGCCACCCCCCGGCGTTTCCAGCACCAGTGTCTGCCCGGCAGGCACCACATCGCGGCCTTTTGCCGCCAGTGGTGCGCCGTCACGCAGGTATACGGCACCCGTTTTCCCCTCTCCTCCGCCAAACCGACCGCGCGGTGGATGGCTGATGCGGTCGAACATCTTCGAGATGATGAACGGGGCACCTTCGCGATGCGCAATTTCTATTTTCTGGCCAAGCCCGCCACGGCGCTCGCCCACACCGCCCGAGTCAGGCAGATACTCTTTAGACCAGACGAGTAATGGCGAGGTGGCCTCGTTGACCTCCGTGGAAGTAGTGCGGACCCCTGAAGGAAATGCCGTCGTCGACAAGCCGTCTTTACCTGGTCGGGCACCAGTGCCGCCGTTGTATATGGGATTGATCACGAACTCCATGAATGGCGCGTTCCCGGTTTCTCCCGCGGGGAGGTTGCGAAACACGGGGTTCCAGATACACGATGCGCCTTCGGCGGGCACCGCGTCCGGCAGAATTTCGGCAAGGCAGCCAAGGACGACATCCGGCAGCATCTGGCCGATGGCGTGCCTGGCAGATACGGCGCTTGGCGATTCGGCGTTGAGAATAGATCCAGCTGGCGCACTCACCTTTACTGCCCGCAACGAACCAGCGTTGTTCGGAATATCGTTCCCGACAATGCAGCGCACGCCAAATGAAGCATAGGCCTCCGTATACGGCAACGGGACATTGATCCCGAGAGGTGAAATCGGGGAACTACCCGCAAAATCAACATGGATAGTTGTATCCCTGACTTCCAGAGTCGCCACAAGGTCCACCGGAGATTCATAGCCATCGACCCGCATCTGATTTTCGTAGCGACCATTTGGTAACAGGCGTATCTCATTGGCCATCGCATCTTCCGAAGTTGTGACGATGTGATCGCCAACATCGACAAGATCAGCAAGCTCAAAATCAGCCATCATCTCCAGCAACTGGCGGGCGCCTTGATCGTTACAGGCAGTCAGCGAATAGAGATCTCCCTCAGCCGTGATCGGATCGCGGACGTTCGCTTTTATCAGCATCAGTAACGTCGCATCGCGCACGCCGGCGCGAAACATATAGCTGATAGGAATTCGCAGCCCTTCTTCGAAGACATCATTCGCGTCGGGTCCGAAACCCCGACCACCGACATCCGCAATGTGACTGGTGCTCGCGAAAAGCCCGATGCATTTCTCGTTTAAGAAAACGGGCGTGACGACTGTGAAGTCATTCAGATGACCTGTCCCATCCCATGGGTCGTTCGTCAGTAACACATCACCAGGGTTGAGCGTGGAACAGGGATACGTGTCGAGGAACTTACCCACAGACGCTGCCATGGCATTCACGTGACCCGGCGTACCTGTCACTGCCTGTGCGAGCATTTCACCTCTCGTGTTGAACACTCCGGCGGAAAGATCACCTGCTTCGCGCACGACCGTGGAGAACGCGGTTCGCATAAGTGTCTGGGCCTGCTCTTCGACGATCGCCAGCAAGCGATCCCAGACAAGCTGCAGTTGGAGTGCGCCGAGTTCAGCCATCGCTCTGCACTCCTGTGTGGCGCTCGAGGATGAGATGGCCCTGATTAGAGAGTGCGCCGGTAAATCCTGTAGCAACAAAGGTCGTTGTCTGATCTTCAATCACCAGCGCAGGCCCTACCACATAATTACCGGGGCTCATGGCATTCCGGGCATAGCAATTGGCATCGACTACTTCACCGATCACCACATCGAACAGCTGCCGGGATGCAACCGGTTCCGCTGGTTTGTCCTGCTGCCACTTGTCGGCAACTGCCGTATGTGGCGCTGGCGCGCTGAGGGTTAAGGTCCAACTCAATATCTCGACATCCAGGTCGGGAATCGTGCGTCCGTAGAGTTCACCATAAGCTGCGTCAAATTGTTGCTTCAGATCATCGGCCAGCAATGGCCCGTCGGTTTCCGGCAATTCAACCGCGATCTCAAAGCCCTGACCGCAGTAACGCATGAACGCCTTTCGGTTCTCGAGCAGAGTCTCATCACTCGCAACACTACCGACTACCGATCGTGCTTCAACACGCATTTCGTCCATAACGCCATCCACCACCGATGCGTCCAGTGCTGTCAATCTCATGTAGCGGCTGCGGACCACTTCGTAGCGCACCGGTGCTATGAGGAAACCTACCGCCGAGCCCACGCCCGCATCTGCCGGTATCACAACACGGTCGAGTTTGAGTTTATGTGCAAGCAGTGACGCATGCAGTGGTGCTGCGCCGCCAAATGCGATCATGGCCCGCCCGTCCACGGCTTTGCCCCACTCCGCAAGGTGGGCACGGGCGGCAGTGGCCATATTCTCGTTGACGACTTCACTGATACTGTATGCAGCCATCTGCAGGTCCAGTGACAGCGGTCCAGCGACACGCTGCAATGCGCGCTCCGCTGCGGGAAGATCCAGGTGCATGCTGCCACCTGCGAAATCGGCGGGGTCAAGTTTGCCCAGAATCAGATCGGCATCCGTAACTGCCGGGTGTTGCCCACCGCGGCCATAACAAGCTGGCCCAGGCTCGGAACCCGCACTCTCAGGCCCAACATGCAGACGGCCAAGCTTATCGACCTGGGCAAGCGATCCGCCGCCAGCACCGATCTCCACCATTTCAATCACCGGAATGCGCACCGGTAAACCACTGCCTTTCTTGAACCTGTAGCTGCGATCCACCTCGAAGGATCGGCTCAACAACGGTTCGCCGTCATCTATGACGCAGAGCTTGGCCGTGGTCCCACCCATATCAAACGATAAAACCTGATCGCAACCACTCGTCTGCGCAATATGGGCGGCGAGGATCGCACCACCTGCCGGGCCGGACTCGACCAATCGAATCGGAAACTCACTAGCGGTCGCCAGCGAAGTCAGGCCGCCACCGGATGTCATGAGAAGCACCGGGCAACCAATTCCTCTCGCACTCATCTTCGCTCGCAGGCTGGCAAGGTAGGTGGCCATGAGCGGTTTCACATACGCATTCGCACAGGCAGTGGACAGCCTTTCGTATTCCCGGATCTCCGGGCAAACCTCACAGGAAAGCGTGACGGACAGATCCGGCAACTTGTCCTTAAGTATCGCGGCAACTCGTTGCTCGTGTGCAGGATTGATGTAGGAGTGCAGGAAACCAATTGCAACACTGGTAACGCGATGCTGCTGGAGCAAGGCAATCAGAGCACCAACCGACTGCTCTGCCAGCGGAAGGAGGACTTCCCCGTGTGAATCCATACGTTCGTGCACCGGCAACCGCAGATGACGCGGCACCAGTGGTGTGGGTCGATCAATCGCGAGATCGTACTGCTCAAAACGATTTTCCAGCGCCATCTCGAGTGCATCCCGATGACCTTCGGTCGTGAGCAAAGCGGTAACAGCCCCGCTTCTCTCTATGATGGCGTTGGTCGCAAGCGTCGTGCCGTGGAGCACAACACTGGCATCCCTGGGATCCGCAGCGGCGTTCTCGAGAACTCGATCCGTTGCGGTCATCACACCGTCTGCAGGGTCGTCGTAGGTCGTCAGCACCTTCTGGGTAGTCCGCTCACCTGCGCGCTCGAGCACCACATCGGTGAACGTGCCACCGATGTCGACCGCCAGTCTGTACGGATCTCCCATCAGTCGAGGGATATCCGCTTAATACTGAATCGATGCATATTGAATCCGTTCATCAGCGGCGGTCGTTCGGGTCTGCTACCACTTCCGAGACTATCTGCTGCGTGTGGCCGTGCAGATTCCACACACCCGAAGTTACGCCGATCAGTATGATTACGACCAGCATGGATACCGCTGAAGTCAGCAACGCCAGTTCCGGTCCCACCTGCTCAACAAGAAAGCCACTAAGCAACGCACCGATGGGACCTGCGCCCATGAAGGAAAATGAATAGAAGCTCATCACTCTGCCGCGCATCGCTTCGGGGGCTTGTTCCTGCATGATCGTTCTCGACATGGTCATTGCCATGCCGCCGCAGACACCCCAGAAGAAGAGGATGAAAACAAAATGACTGAACTGCGAGGTAAATCCGGCACTCGCCAGGACAAACGCACCAAGTCCCTGAGCGAGCAACAGGGCGCGACCCTGCCGGCGGATATCGCCAATCCGCAACAACAGAAAAATCGTCATCACCAGGCCCAGCGAATTCGCCGCATTCATGAACGCGAGATCCTGCGCCGTGCCCGAGTAAACCTCGCGCACCAGCAAGGGCATCGTGACAATATAGGAGCCCATGAAAAACATCCCCATTGCCATATTCTGCACCATCACCATCCGCATGGCGGGCGATGCGAAAACGGCGCGCCCACCATCGAGCACGGACTTCAGCAGCGGCGGCGACGTTGGATGATTCGACCGGTCGGGCTCGCCAATCTGAATAAACGCGTACACACCAAGCAACAGGACCACGCTCTGCAACCCGAGAATGAATTCCGGTCCGAAGATATCTGCCGTGGCTGCGATCATGAACCCAACCATAGACAGACCAAATTGCATCATGCTGGTGAGCATCACTGTACGCTGCACCCGGCCCTCCGCTACCTGATTGAGGAGTCCATCACGCGCTGGGGTAACAAACGCCTGGGCACAACCCATCAATAACGCGTAACACAGCATCATCGGGAACGTGAGACTGTCTGTCGCGACTACGCTCAGCAGAAAGAGCGGAGCAAGTGCACCGAGAGTCTGGGCAATCACCACAACTCGACGGCCGCCAAACCGATCGGCGTAGCTGCCGCCGATCAGGATGAGGAGCGTGCCTGGCAGCAGGAGCGTCATCTGTGCGATACCGACCATCTCCGGCGATTCCCGCAGCACCATCGCTACCAGCCACGCAAACATCACGCCCTGGATACCAAAGCCCATGAACCAGGTACCCGTGCCGACCAGATAAAAGTGCAAAGGACGCATCAGTTAGCCTTACCCTGCGATACTCAGTGGTAACACAGGAAACCCTGACTGAATGCGGGTTGCCCATCCTCAGTGAACACCGTGTAACTGACAACACCATCACGGTCACCGTGCACTGCCAGGGTAATCGTTGAGGGCATAAGCACCATTGCGCTGAAGCGACCTCCGAGGCGGGTAACCCGTGTAGAGTCGCCCTGCAGTATCTCACCGACGATCTTCGACACCGCAAGAG
>CBDUDJ010000188.1:0-5403 GCA_965365885.1 uncultured Gammaproteobacteria bacterium | reverse complement strand
TGGGCCGCTGGCGCAGACTTCGGCATCATTTTTGCGCGGACGCGCGACGGCAGCGATGGTCAGCCGCCGCAGATCACGGCGTTCATCGTCGAACCGGATTTTCCGGGCATCGAGTTCAACGAAATAGGCGTAATTCGTGCGCTGTCACCCTACGAGATAGTGCTCGATAACTGTGCGGTGCCGGCAGAGAACGTGCTTGGAGAGGTGGGTCGAGGATTCGGTGTTGCCCAATCCTGGCTGGTAGATGCCCGGATTCCTTATGCCGCCGGGTGTATCGGCATGGCACAGGAAGCGCTCGACATGGCTTGTGGTTGGGTAAATCAGCGACCCACGAGGGACGGTGTGCTTGCGGATAAACAGGCCATACAGTGGATGATTGCCGATTCCGAGGTCGAGTTGCGCGCCGCGCGCATGCTCGTCTATGACGCGGCTTCGAAAGTCGATGCCGGAATGTCGGGAAAGGTCGATGCTTCGATCTGCAAACTCTATGGCACTGAAACCGCTGGGCGCGTTGTCGATCGCGCGATTCAGATGTTCGGGGGCATGGGCGTTGCAAAGGAAATGCCGCTCGAGCGCTGGTATCGCGAACTACGCGTCAAGCGAATCGGTGAAGGCCCGTCTGAGGTTCATCGTATGGTTATCGCGCGCGACAAGTTGCGCAACACCGACGGCGGCGTCTACTTCCGTTAAGTCTTCTTCGCATGGCAGTGCTTTTTGCAACAGGCTGATCGTTGATCAGAGACTTCCCAGATGCCAGGGCCCGGTGATGGCGAATGTGATGCCAGGAGACTGTATGTTGACGAAGAGATATTTGCCCTTCGGATCAAAAGTCGCTCCTGCAAATTCCTGCTTGCGATAGTCTGCGGGCGTAATGGCGGGCCGCCCGGGAATCGGTCGCTCGAGCACAACGTGATTCTCGCAGAACGTAAATGCAGCGCCTGCCCGATCGATTCCGAGCAGGCGATTGCCACGAAATTCGCCGCTCGAGAGAAACCTGCCGTAGCTGTCTTCACAGACGAGGAGACCGCCACGCGGACTTAACGTCACGTTGTCAGGGCTGTCGGCGATGTCCGGGTCGGGCGAGGTGAACAGCAACGTGAGAATGCTCTTCCTGGTGTCGTAAGCCCAGATCGCACCGCTGCCGTTTGCGCCGCCGGCAGTTTCGGCGAGGTAGACGAAACCGTCGGCAAACCAGCAGCCTTCGCCTCGGTTAAACGCCATTCCACCTGCCGCTTCTCCCTGCAGGTATGGGCCGGATCGGCCTTGTCCCTGCATGCCCATTGAGCCGACTGTCGATGTCGCGAGCCGCTCCGGTTCGGCGAGCGGGTCTGCAATCTCGACCCAGTCCACCCGTAGTGCGTCCCCGGTTCGCAGATTGCCAACGTCGTGCGGCTGGGCTCGTAACATTTCCAGCTTGCCCCCGGCTTCGAGGGCACCGGGCCGCGGGCTCGAATCATGAGGCAGATAGCGGTAGAAGCCGGATGTGTCCAGGTTGTCTTCCGTGAGATAAACAGCACCGGTTTGTGGATCCACGGCTGCCGCCTCGTGCTGCATCAGCCCCATTCCAATGATTGGGACTGCGCTGGCACGTCCCAGACCGGGGCCGGGTACCTCGAAGACAAAGCCATGGTCTTTTGCCCCGGGAATGGGGGAATGCAGAATGATTTCTTCACATGTGAGCCAGCTACCCCAGGGCGTTGGCCCCCCCGCACAGTTATAAAATGTTCCAGCAAGCGTGGTTTGTGCACTGCTGAATCTGCCGCCTGCGAAGCGCAGAGCGGTCGTGCCGCCACCCATGCCAGCAACACCGGCTGCAGAGTTGTCGTAGCAGGGCGTGGTGGAATTTCCCAGGCACGGGCCAATTCCTATTTCGTGATTGCGCATGAGCACGAGCTCATCTGCGGTGGTTGAAATCACGGCCATGCCGTCGTGGCGTGAAGGCGTCGGGGTGCCGTCACTCATGAGATCGCCCGTCCAGCTGAAGCTCTGGTAGGAGAAGCCCTCGGGCAGTTTGAGCAATGGCAGTCCCGTAGCGAGATCCTGCACGGGCTGTATCTCGCCATAGGGGCTCGGTCTGCTCGCGGATTGCCGGGGTTGCTGGTTGAGCCGTGCCTGCAGACCTGCCAGAGGGGTTGCAAGCACGAGCATGCTCGTAGCAGTGATCAGTTTGCGGCGTGTCGGCATCTTGCCTCCGTAAGAAGCTAATTATCGGCCGAATCAGCGTCTGCTGTGAAGTCTGCTGGAGTCATCTATCATCTCGTCTAGTTGATTCAGGACGACTGAACATGCCAGAGATGATCGAAACAGCTGATGGCTATGTCGGACGGTTGATTGATCGCATCAATTTGCGAATTTCCGAGGCCGAGTTTGAGACTGCGGCCACATTCGCAAGACTTTTCTGGTCGCGTACTCCAGAGGCAGATCTGCTTGCTCGCGATGTAGATGACGATGCGGGAGCGATGATCGATTCCTGGCGGTTGTTCAAAACCCGTCCAGCTGATGACGTGCAGATTTATCTGACCAATCCCGTGCACGCCCGGGACGGCTGGCAGTCGAGCCACACAGTCGTGCGGGTCATTGCTCCCGACATGCCGTTCATGGTGGATTCCATTCTGCTTGCGCTTTCCCATGATGGGCTCATCACGCACCATCTGAGTAACATTGTTTTTGCGGTGGAGCGTGATGAATGCGGTGAAGTGCTGAGCCTGAAAATACCTCAAGAGCATGTCAGCAAAGAGCTTTTTATCTACGCGGAGATCGATCGGGTCGATAACGAGGATATCGCTGCGCTGCAGTTACGTCTGGAGGAGACAACTGCGGATCTGAGTGCGGTAGTAAACGACTTCCAACCGATGAAGGAACAACTTCGTCGCGTGATCGATGAGCTCAGGCAGTCGAGTTTGCCGCTGTCTGAAGAAGATGTTGATGAGGCAGTAGCTTTCCTCGAATGGCTCGAGAGTTTCAACTTCACTTTTCTCGGCTATCGGGAATTCGACTACACCGATGACATGATTCGGCAGACGCCAGATGCGTTGGGCGTCTTACGACGGAGAACGCGCGCGAGCGAAAGACGATTGTCGGAACAACCGAAAACCACCCAAGCCTTCCTGCTTGAGCCGACGTTGTTGTCGTTCTCCAAATCCGGCACAAAATCACGGGTCCATCGGCCCGCCTATCCTGATTACGTTGGTATAAAGAAAATCGATGCCGACGGGCAGGTAATTGGTGAACATGGCTTTCTCGGCTTGTACACCTCCCGCGTGTACGTCGAAAGTCCCACCGTGATCCCTGTGTTACGACGTAAGGTTGCCAATGTAGTCGCGCGTTCGGATCTTGATCCCAATGGTTTTGACGGCAAGGTGCTCGCGCAGGTACTTGCGACTTATCCCAGAGACGAGCTTTTTCAGGTCGATGAAGATGACCTCTTCGAAAATGCGATTGCAATCACCTACATTCACGAACGACGCCGCATCAGATTGTTTACGCGATTTGAAAGATATGGCCTCTTCGTCAACTGCCTCGTTTTTCTGCCAAGAGATTTGTTCAACACCCAAGCGCGCATTCGAATACAGGAACTTCTCATTCATACCTTTGATGCCGAGGATCTGGAATTCGACATCTATCTTTCGGAGTCGATTCTGGTCCGCCTGCAGGTGACCCTCAGAATCAGACCGGGACCTAGAATCTCGGTGGATGCGAAACAGCTTGAAGCGCAGATTGTTGAGCTGACGAGCGACTGGCTGTCAGACCTCAATACATCATTGCTGGCCGTCTTTGGTGAAACCCAGGGTCGCCGTCATGCAAAAGAATACAACACGGCATTTCCGGCCGCATATCGCGAAAACTTTAAGGCCAGAGCGGCCGCCGACGACATAGCCAGCATTGAGTCACTGTCGCTGCAGAGCAACCTGCTGACACAGTTTTACCGCCTGCCGGAGGATGCCGCGGAAGTCGTTCGATTGAAGATCTACTTTCTCGGTGAACCTCTGCCGCTATCCGACATCATTCCTGAACTCGAGAATATGGGATTGCGGGTCAATGGCTTTCATCCCTACAGGGTTCTGAGAGACTCAGGGCCTTTGGTATCCATACACGATTTCTACCTCAGCTACGCTGGCTCGTTGAATCTATCTAAAGTGGGCGAACGGTTTGACGATGCGTTTGTTCGAATCTGGGCAGGCAGTGCCGAGGATGACAGCTACAACCGGCTGATCCTGGGTGCAGGATTGAACTGGCGCCAAGTCGGTGTGTTACGTGCGTTTGCGCGTTACATGAAGCAAATCAGATTTGGTTTCAGTCAGGAATTCATCAGCGATACACTGGATAAACATCGTGCCGTCACAAGGGATCTGGCGCGCTACTTCGAACAGAAGTTCGATCCTGACGGAGGTGATGTCAGCGGTGCGCGCATAAGAATTTCGCTTGCGCTGGATCAGGTTGAATTACTCAATGAAGATCGAATTCTCCGGCGATTTCTCGAGGTTATGGATGCTACCCGGCGAACGAATTATTTCATCGCCGACGACAAAGGAGTGCCCAGAAATTACCTGTCGCTGAAGTTCGCGCCCGGAGAAATCTCCGATATGCCGAAGCCCTTGCCGCTCTACGAGATATTCGTTTGTGCGCCACATTTCGAGGGCGTGCATTTGCGTGGCGGCATGATCGCCAGAGGCGGTTTGCGCTGGTCCGACAGATTGGAAGATTACCGCACCGAAGTTCTGGGGTTGGTGAAGGCGCAGGTGGTTAAAAATGGCGTGATTGTGCCGACCGGCGCCAAGGGTGGTTTCGTCCTAAAGGAGCGGCACGGTTCGCAGGATGTCGTGGAATGCTATCGTGACTTCATCAGCGGGTTGCTGGATGTGACGGACAACATCGTCCAGGGCGAGATCGTTGTACCAGAGAAAGTTCGCCGCTTCGATGGTGACGATCCCTATCTGGTGGTCGCAGCTGACAAAGGCACGGCAACGTTCTCCGACGATGCGAATGCCGTTGCCGAGGACTATGGGTTCTGGTTGAGGGATGCCTTCGCCTCGGGAGGCTCGTTCGGCTACGATCACAAAAAGATGGGTATCACCGCGCGCGGTGCGTGGGTCTCCGTGCAACAGCACTTTCTCGAACGCGGAATCGATGTGCAACGTGAGCCAATTACCGTGTTGGGGATTGGCGATATGGGTGGCGACGTGTTCGGCAACGGCATGCTGCTTTCAACCTCCATAAAGCTCGTTGCCGCCTTCAATCATCTTCATATATTCATCGATCCGAACCCCGATCCCCGACAAAGTCATGCGGAAAGACAGCGAATGTTCGAAATGCCGCGATCGAGTTGGGAGGACTACGATGCTTCTCTTATCTCCACCGGCGGGGGCATTTTTTCCCGTCAGGCGAAGTCGATTAACGTCACCC
>CBDUDJ010000187.1:0-5408 GCA_965365885.1 uncultured Gammaproteobacteria bacterium | reverse complement strand
GAGGCTATTTACGACGCCGACCTTCCGCAGCTACACCAGCGATGACCTTGCCGGTAAAATCGATCATTTTGTTTCCTTTCTTGTCCGTCTTATTGATTCTAGCTTTTTTCCGCCGCCAATACCGCCAACAACGCGGCGCGCATGGACGCTTCGTCCGGCTCGAAGACGATCAGGATATCGAGGTCAAAAACCGCAAACCCGAACCGCCTCCGCCGCCGGATGAGCCACCACCTGACATGCCCAAGCCCCAGTTTGATTCGAGCGACGTCTCCCAGGGCGTGGATATCGGTGCTGTCGACGTCAACGTCGATCTCAATGTGGGCGGCATTGGCGGGTTCAGTTCGGATGGTGAGTATCTGCCCATCGTGAAAGTTTCGCCGGTTTATCCCAGGCGAGCGCAGACCCGGGGGATCGAAGGCTACGTGCTGCTCGAATTCATCGTCACAAAGACCGGTGCTGTGGCAAACCCAGTCGTGCTCGAATCCAAACCACCCGGCATATTCGATCGAGCAGCGACGAATGCGGCGTTGAAATTCAAGTACAAGCCAAAAGTCGTCAATGGTGAAGCAATCGATGTGGCCGGGGTGCGTAACCGGATCACGTTCGAACTCGCGGACTAGGCAGGAGTAGCAAGTCGGATGAAACCAGGAATTCTGAGCATCGTGATGGTCGCGGTTCTTTACGTCGTCGCCCCGATGACGGCGGAATTCGGCATCGTCGGCATGAGCGCCTACGCCGAAGAAGAGAAACCGCAGAAAACCCGCCGCGTTCCTTCAATGAGTGAGTCGACCTTCAAGAAATTATCTGTGGTGCAGGAGTTCATTGATCTGAAGGATTATCCAGGCGCTCTCAAGGCAACTCAGGACATGCTCGATCGGTCGCGGCGCTTGAATGGTAACGAGATCGGCCAGGTCCACAACATGCGTGGATTCATCTATTTCTCGATGGAAGATTACGAATCAGCACTCGACGAGTACCGCGCGGTAGTAGCCCAGGGCGAAGACATCCCCGAGGGTCTGGAGACCACGACGCTGTATACCCTGGCGCAACTGAGCTTTGTGGCTGAAAAATACCAGGATGCACTGAACTACATGGAAACCTGGATTTCCAAGGCGAACAACCCGGGACCTGAACCGCACATCTTCATGGGTCAGGTTTACTACCAGATGCAGGAATACCCGTCTTCGATCGAGCAGATCGAACTTGGAATTTCAGTCGCCAGTGAACGGGGTACGAGGCTCAAGGAAAACTGGTGGACGCTGCTCAATTTCCTCTACTTCGAAGAAGAGAACTGGGATAAGGTCCTGGAGATCCTGGAAATTCTGGTGCGCGATTTCCCGAAACGCGACTACTGGATTCGGCTGGCGGGCGTTCACGGTCAAGAGGGCCATGAGAAGGAGCAGGTTCACGCCATGCAGGCGGCTTACACGGCAGGCTTCCTCGACAGAGAGCGCGACCTCACGAACTTTGCAGGCCTGCTCATGCAGGAACAGGTGCCATATAGGGCTGCTATTGTAATGGCCAAAGGCTTCGAAGACGGCAATATTGAAGAGAGCGCGAAAAACCTGCGCGGCCTGGGACAGGCCTGGCAACTCGCTCAGGAGACCGACAAGGCTATCCCTGTTTTCGAAGCGGCGGGGAAGTTGTCGGATGATGGCAAAATCTTCGAACGATTGGCGCAACTCTACCTGAATGACGATCAATACGATAAATGCGTGACGGCGTCCGACAGTGCGTTGGACAAAGGCGGATTACGTAAAGTGCAGCAAGCGCACATTGTCAAAGGGATGTGTCAGTTCAACGGCAGCAAACTGCGCAGCGCAAGGGGTTCCTTTGTTACGTGTCGCAGTGAGGCACGTAAGGACGATGACGAGAATAACGAGCGCATTTGTCAGCAGTGGATTACGTACATCGACCGCGAGTCAGTCCGCCTGACTGCACTTAAGGAAGCTATATAAGCGCTCGCCGCTTTATGAACGCGAATGGGCCGGTCACACCGGCCCATTTTATTTGGAGAACCGATGTTTACTGGAATCGTGCAGGGTTTATGCAAAGTCTGTGAAGTCACAGACGAGGTGAATCTGCGGCGCCTGACGGTTGACCTCGGGGAGATGGCGCAGGGAGTTGAGCTTGGCGCCTCAGTTGCCGTTAACGGCGTGTGCATCACGGTGACGGCAGAGCATGCAGGAAAATCCACGTTCGACGTGATCAGCGAAACGCTCAAGCTGACCAACCTGGGTGATCTGGTGACTGCGGATTTAGTCAACGTGGAACGCTCGTTTCGGGTTGGCGATGAAATCGGTGGCCATATATTGTCCGGCCATGTTTCCACCAGCGTTGTCGTCGCCGAGGTAGTAGAGGAAGAGAACAAGCGTGATGTCCATTTTCGCGTGCCCGATCTCTGGATGAAGTACCTGCACATGAAAGGGTTCGTTGCACTCGACGGTGCGAGCCTGACGATTGCCTCTGTGAACACGGAAGATTGTACGATCAGCGTCAGCCTCATTCCCGAAACAATCGCGCGCACTACGCTGGGTAGAATCAAACCGAACGCACGCGTTAACCTGGAGGTGGATTCGCAGACTCAAGCTGTGGTTGATACGGTCGAGCGAGTGCTCGATTCACCAGTCTGGCGTGACCGCCTTACTCGCTCTGCTGGGTGAGGGTGTAACTCAAGCAGCAGATCAGTAGCAATTCAAGTAGCAACCGCGGTGCTGTGCATTTGCCGCAGATTGCCGATGACAGCCTGCAACGCGCGATCGAATACCTGGGATTCGGCAAGTATGGTGAGCGCGCCATCGTCGAGATTCGCCGCCAGTCCCAACTGACTCTTCTCCGCTACTTTCATGCCACGTCGATTGACGAAGATATACCGTTGCCCGGGTTCGATGATAGTTGCAAGCTTGCAGCGTATCTTCTCACCTTCCTCATCGACGAGTTCTACCCAGATACCTTCAGACAGTAGTTTGATTTTTGCGATTGATTCAGGCGTCGCTGTGACGGAATCATCCGTGACAGGAGCTTCCTGCGGGGTCGTGAGGGCGACTTCTTCCATCTCTTCAAAGTCTTCGTCAATCCGCGGGAGATTATCGTCGTCGAGAAATTCGCTGTCGTAAGTCGAAACGGCTTCCAGATGTTTCTGCAGAGTCGCGATGAGCGATTCGCCTTCCTGATCGGATATCTGAATCTGATACATGCCACCGGCAATGTTGGTCAGCAGCTTCTTTCTCATATCGTTTCTATGTTCTATGTCTTCGGCCTTGTCCAGAGGCTGCAATGACCACAGCAGATCGTCGAGTGTCTGCACATGCCTTTGCCAGACCGGTGATTCCGTGCCTTTGGTAACAATCGCGTAAACGAGTACTTTTGCCCAGGTGTCACTGATAAATAGACTGACCTCAGGTGGCATGCGCATGCCGCTGGCTTTCTGATTGATCAGCTTCTGGACAGAATCTTTGGCTGAGAATCGCCTTGCTCGTCCGGTTTCGGTTTCTTTTACCCGCTGCTCGACTTGAGCGTTCTTCTTTTCGTTCTGGTGGACGAATGCACGCAACTCGTCGAGTAGTTCGGTGAAGATTACCTCTTCGTCACTGAAGCCGTTCATGATCCTGAGCACGATCGATTCGATCTCGTTGTACAAGGCGTCTCGTTTGAGTTCCTGCGCACCGCTCCAGCCGATACCGGCGCTGGAAAGTTCGTTGAGCAGCTGACGGGCAGGGTGACTGGATTGCTCAAAAAATGTTTTGTCCATGACGGCCAGCTTGACAACCGGCAGTTGTAGACGGCCAATCAGCGCCTTCATTGGAATTGCCAGATTCCGGTCGTTCAGGATGTAATCGAACAACAAGCCAACGAAGTTCACAACATCATCGTCAGCCTGGTGCATTCCGCCTGCTGCCGTGCCGGTCACTTCGGCTGCTCGACTGACGATGAGTTGTCGCAGATCGAGCAGCGTGGGCACCTGTTCGAGGTCGATTGGAGCCTGCAGATCGTTTTGTGCAGCAGAGAGCACGTCCACCAGATCGGTTGTGCTGATCGAAGGACCACTACCCAGTGAAGGCGCTGACGCGCCACCGCGTGAAGCCAGCAGAAGTTCCTGGATTAACTCCATGCTGCCAGGCGCCATGGCATATCCACCACTACTGCCACCAGTATTTCCGCCACCACCAGCGCTCGCGCCTGACGGGTAGCCGCTGTCGTCATCCTGGGTGCTGCGCTTGCCTGTACCATCGAACGCCAGCTCTTCGTCGCGGTCGCGATGTTCACCTTTGCGGGGCGTAGTTCTATCGCGATCGCGGCGCATCATTTTCTTAAGATCTGGCAGCACGCCAGCTTCAGCCAACATCAGGTTGGCCTCATCGTAGATGGGAGCCAACCGTTCCATCACGAATCGTTCGTAGAGTTTCAACAGAATGATGCGAACTTGGATATCCAGCTCCACGCAATTCGCGGCGTGGACGAACGCCTGGCTCAGACATTCGGGTCCTAGAGGATTCATTCGCTCAGTAACCGTGTGCTTTTTATTCAGATGATCAAAGCGCTTAGTCAGTTGCATGATTGCGAGCGAGTGCTGACTGGTTACCTTTGAAACCATGCCCGTGATCGCAACCGAAATTTCGAGATCATCGTCCTGCAGCATCGAGATATTGTCGACCGCTTCTTCTAGTTCGAGCTCTTCCTCCTCTGGGGGGGCTTCACTGAAACACAGATCAAAGCCGCGATAAAATTCCTTCAGATATGCCTGCGCGATGCTTTTACGGTGCAAGCGAAAATCGCGCATGGAGCCGAAATACAGTGTCTGGTTACTGTCGCTACTCGAACGATCGGCCATCTCGAAAAGCGCATCGTCGATATTGTTAAACAAATCCTGCAGGAGTTCATTGAGTTTGCCCTTCGCACGCTGACGCACGCTGTGCAGAATCGGTGGCACATCCGCTTTGGCGCGCTTAGAGGGGCTTAGTGTTACGACCTTCGGTTGACTCAATGCCCTAGTGTTCCATGGCTACTACTACCCCCGGATTACATCAGTTTTAGCCCGTCACAGCAGCGAATGGATGCATAGACTGCGGGTGACCGTCGTCACACTTCAGGGTGTTGTGAGTTCACATTTCAGACGGCCGGTCGCACTGACGCGATGGTCAGCGAAGTGGGATTTCAGTAGTGAGAAATCAGGTCTCGAGCTATCAGGTTGCGTAGGCGCTCGCGTGGTAATCGCGCCAGTCGATGATGTCGGTCGCAGCACCCGATTTGATCTGGACACCGACGAACCATTCCTGCTGGCCGTTGGCGTTCATACTTCCGGTGGGTCGGCTCCAGCGAACCTCGCCCGCGAGGAAGAACTTCCCGGGGCGCGTGCAGACATCGACCCACAGGTCGAGCAGGGCGCCGGTTGGAACCGACGCGGTCGT